>JABDQU010000202.1 GCA_013042105.1 Boseongicola sp. | reverse complement strand
TCCGGCCTTGCGACGATTGAAATGGCCATGGCTGACCTAGATTACCCGGTGAAGCTTGGCAGCGGCGTTGCTGCCGCGCAGGACTACTTCCGCACCTCCCGCGCTCCCGCAGCCAAAGCCGCCGCATAAAGGACAAAACGCATGTTGGACTACACCACAGCCGAGGGCCTCACGGTCGATCACATGCGCGAAGCGCACGAACGGATCAAACCCTACATCAACCGCACGCCGGTCCTGCAATCGCAGTATCTGAACGATCTTACCGGCGCCGAGATCTACTTCAAGTGCGAGAACTTCCAGGAAGCTGGCGCGTTCAAAGTGCGCGGTGCCTGCAACGCGGTCTTCGGACTAACGGACGAGCAAGCCAAAAACGGCGTCTGCACCCATTCGTCTGGCAACCACGCTCTGTCGCTCAGCTACGCGGCTGGCCGTCGCGGCATCCCTTGTAACGTGGTCATGCCGCGCACCGCACCGCAGGCCAAAAAAGACGCCGTCAAACGCTATGGCGGCACAATCACCGAATGCGAGCCCTCCACCACCTCACGCGAAGTCACCTTCGCCGAAGTGCAGGCGCGCACCGGTGGCGAGTTCGTCCATCCCTACAATGACCCCCGCGTCATCGCAGGGCAGGCAACCTGTTCGGCAGAACTGCTCGACCAAGTCGACGGACCCCTCGACGCCGTTGTCGCCCCAATCGGCGGTGGTGGCATGATCTCCGGCACCTGCCTCACAATCTCGAACCTCGCGCCGAACACGAAAATCTACGCAGCCGAACCCGAGCAGGCCGACGACGCCTACCGGTCCTTCAAGTCCGGACACATCATCGCCGATGACGCACCCGTGACCATCGCGGACGGCCTGAAAGTGCCGCTCAAAGAGAACACATGGCACTTCGTGTCGCACTTTGTGACCGACATTCACACGGTCAGCGAAGAAGAAATCATCAGCGCCATGAAGACCACATGGAAATATCTGCGCATCGTCATGGAACCAAGCTGCGCCCCGCCATTGGCGGCAATCCTCAAGAACCCCGAGGTTTTCAAAGGCAAGCGCGTCGGCGTCATCGTGACCGGCGGCAACGTCGACCTCGACAAACTGCCATGGCTTTGAACCACTCACATTCAGAACAAACGAACAAGACAGCCCCTAAAGGAGCAACGACATGAACAAGGCAATCAACCTCTCCGACTTCGAAGTCGGCTACGACATTCCGGCATCCATCGGCATGGACGAAGCAGACATCCAGACTCCGTCGCTGGTCCTCGACCTCGACGCGCTCGAGCGCAACATCAAGAAGATGGGCGACTGGGCGAAAGAGCATGGCATGCGCCACCGCGTGCACGGCAAGATGCACAAATCCGTCGACGTGGCCCTGCTTCAGGAATCCTTGGGCGGCTCCTGCGGTGTCTGCTGCCAGAAAGTCTCGGAAGCCGAAGTTTTCGCCCGCGGCGGGATCAAGGACGTCCTCGTGTCCAACCAGGTGCGCCAGCCCGAGAAGATCGACCGCCTTGCTCGTCTGCCCAAGCTTGGTGCACGTGCAATCTGCTGTGTGGATGACCTCGAAAACGTCGCTGACCTGTCCGAAGCGGCTGTCCGCCACGGCACACAGATCGAATGCCTCGTAGAAATCGACTGCGGCGCTGGCCGTTGCGGCGTGACGACCACACCAGAAGTGGTCGAGATCGCAAAAGCCATCGAAGCCGCCGACGGCCTCAAGTTTGCTGGCATCCAGGCCTATCAGGGCGCGATGCAGCACATGGACTCGTACGAGGACCGCAAAGCCAAGATCGCTGTCGCGGTCGCTCAGGTAAAAGACGCTGTCGACACGCTCAAGGCAGACGGCATCGAGTGTGACATCGTCGGCGGCGGCGGCACAGGCTCCTACTACTTCGAAGGCACCTCGGGCGTTTACAACGAGCTTCAGTGCGGCTCCTACGCCTTCATGGACGCCGACTATGGCCGTATCCTCGACAAAGACGGCAACCGCATCGACCAGGGCGAATGGGAGAACGCGTTGTTCATCCTGACCTCGGTCATGAGCCACGCCAAAGCCGACAAAGCTATCGTTGACGCTGGCCTCAAAGCCCAGTCCGTCGACTCTGGCCTGCCAACAATCTTCGGCCGTGACGATGTTGAATACGTCAAATGTTCGGACGAGCACGGCGTCGTCGCAGACCCTGGTGGTGTCCTCAAAGTGAACGACAAGCTCAAGCTGGTCCCCGGTCACTGTGATCCGACCTGCAACGTGCACGACTGGTATGTCGGCGTGCGCAACGGAAAAGTCGAAACACTCTGGCCCGTCTCGGCACGCGGCAAAGCCTACTAAAACACCTGACGCGCCGCCCTTCGCGGCGCGTCCACCCCGAACACCGGACAGAAAGACCCCACACCATGACCGATACACAAAACGACGGCCTCTTGATCGTTGGCGAAGACCTCTGCGAAAAACTCGTTGGCCGCGCCGACGCCTTTGAAGCGGTCGAGGCTGTCTTTGCCGCCATGGCAAAAGGCGACGCTTATAACTTCCCGGTCATCCGCGAAGCCATCGGTTACGCCGACGCGCT
>JABDQU010000197.1 GCA_013042105.1 Boseongicola sp. | reverse complement strand
TACCCTGAAGCTCACCATCCACAACGTTGCCATCCGCCAAAACTCTGGTTTCAAACTGAAAGCCCGCGCCAAGCCGATCCAGTGCATAAATCGACGTCACAGCTTTCAGCGTGCTCGCAGGCGGCATCGGGCGTCCTTGCTGGCGTATCTCCAACATCTCGCCGGTTTCGGCGTCCGCGACAGCATAAGTCACCGCCCCCACAACACCCGATTTTGCCACCAGATCGTTGGTCCGCCCTTCGCGCGGCACCACTTCGCCGCGCGGCAACGGCCGCGTGGTGGACAACGGTGCATCGGCCAAAGCAGCTTTGCCCGCGATGGCACCAAGGCCCGCCAATATCGCGCGACGTGAGGGGGAATTTACCATAAGCAAGTTATCCAGCGACGGGATCGTCCACACAAGCGTTTTGACCCGCCGAGAAGGCGATTTTATGACCACGACCCCTCAATTTGTTGCGAGTTTCGCCTGCTCTGCGCGCAAGGCCGTCGATGAGATTGGCATCATCGGCACATTCACAAAGCACCACGCCGGAGCTTCGCAATCGGCCAAAATTCCAGCTTCGCGGGACCGCAGCTTTGCCGAACGATACTGCCGCGCCGCCGGAGACATCCGCGCGGAAATGCGATCACCGGGCCGCGCGAGTATGCCCAATGGCACGGTATCAACGATCGTTCGCCATCGGTCCCAGTGATGCAGACCCGCCAGATTGTCCGCCCCCATTAACCATACGAACGACACCCCCAAATACCGTGTCTGTAATGCCTCCAGCGTCGCCGCCGTATAGCGCGTACCAAGTTTTGCTTCCAAATCTGTCACGCGAACACGCGGATGATCCATCAGCCGCCCTGCTGCCGCCATCCGCTCCTCCAAAGGCGCAGGGCCACGTGTTTTCAGAGGGTTACCTGGAGATACCAACCACCAGACTTCATCCAGCTGAAACCGCTTCAGCGCCTCATGCGTGATATGCACATGTCCTGCATGGGGCGGATCAAACGACCCTCCCAAAAGCCCGATCTTCCGACCGGGCCGCGCCACAGGCCAGCCCTCAGCCACAAGAAAACCCACGCATATTAACCCCTCAGGTCCGCCACGGTCCGAGCAATCTAGACCCCGGCCGCAGTTGTCAATTCGCACGAAGCCTCAACCTGCCGCCCAGTCCACGTCCCTGACCTCTTCCACCACAAGCGTTCCATCGCTCAGCGGCACCATCAAATCCGAGGCAGTGCGTACGTCACCAGTTAACCACGTCTCAAACTGCGTTGGGTCCAGTATCACGCCCATGCGGTGATGAATATCGCGCACATCCGCGTTCGGCGCACACGTAATCGTCGCCACCTGTGGCACCACGCGTCCACCCGGGGCCTCCCATTCATCTGTGATCGCAGCAAAGGCCATCGGAGCTCTATCTCGCCGTCGGATCCGCCAGGCCGTCTTACTCCGCGTCGGGCCGGTCCATTCATACCATCCATCACAAGGCACCAAAGCCCGCTCGACCCCCTCAAAGGCAGATTTCGCAAAAACCGTTTCAGACCGCGCGTTAACTATAGTTTCCAACACAGGCCGTCCCCGCGCATTCACGCGCCCGACCGGGATCACTCCCCATCTCATATGCCGCAAAACCCGATCAGCCCCGAAAACAACAATCTCCTGCCCCGGAGCAATGTTGCGGCGGAGCGGCTCATCCAGATCGCCTGACGCAGCGCCCATCCAGCGCGCAATCTCAGCCACCGACGTTTCCAAAAAGAACCGCCCCGGCACGGCTCAACGCTCCGGAGGCACAGCCGCGATCACTTCGATCTCAACCTTGAACTCAGCGCGCGTGAAACCATTAACGATCATTAACGTCGACGCAGGAAGCCGGGTCACACTCTCAAGCCACCGGTCCCGCGCTGCCATGTAGCCGGCCATGTAACTTCGGTCTGTCACAAAGGCGTTGATCCTGACCACATCAGCCCGAGTCGCGCCCGCGTCGCCCAGAATTGCGTCGATATTCCCGAAACAGATATCCGCCTGCGCGCCCTCATCCGCAGGCACGCTTCCGTCCCCGGCCAGTCCAAGCTGGCCAGACGTAAACACCAGTGCATAGCCTGCGGGCACCTCAACACCGTGTGCATAGCGGGCAAAGGGCGGAGCAATCGTCTTTGGGGTCAACTCTCTCATCCCGCAAAGCTGCAACGCACTCCAAATCGACGCAAGCCATAAACTTTCCGCCCACCCGATGCTCAAAGGATGTGCGAATCGCGGATAGGTGAGTAATGATTGTGCGAAGACGCCTGAGGGGGGCCGTCGGAGCGGCTTGCAAATTGGAAGCCCGGTGCGTCTCCTCACAAATGGCAAATGATAAAAACCTGGAGGTGAGGAATCCCATGAAACTCAAATTCGCCACAGCGACCATCGCTGCACTCGCCGGCTCGACTGCATTCGCAGACGGCCATCTGACCGAAGTAACCTTTGGCACAAACTGGGTCGCACAGGCCGAACACGGCGGCTACTACCAAGCCATTGCCGACGGCACATACGAAGCCTGCGGCCTGTCCGTGACCATCGCACCCGGCGGTCCACAAGTGAACAACCGCGCGCAGATGCTCGCCGGACGGATCGACTTCCATATGGGCGGCAACCTGCTTCAGGCCTTTTCGGCCGCCAAGGAAGGCATCCCGATGAAAGTCGTCGCGGCGCACTTCCAAAAGGAACCGCAGGTCCTTCTCAGCCACCCTGGCAAAGCGTCCAGCTTTGAAGACCTCAAAAACCTCGAAACGCTCATCATCGGCGACAACGGCTTCCAAAGCTTCTATCAGTGGATGATGGCCGACTACGGTTTCGACGCTGAAAAGCGCGTGCCTTACACGTTCAACCCGGCTCCTTTCATTGCCAATGAAAACTCGGCACAGCAGGGCTACATCACGTCCGAACCCTTCGCGATCGAACGTGAAGGCGGCTTTGCGCCCGACATCTGGCTTTTGGCCGACGCGGGCTTTTCGACCTACGCCACAACGGTCGAAACCATGCAAGCCACAATCGATGAAAGCCCGGAAGTCGTGCGCTGTTTCGTCGAAGGGTCCGCCATCGGCTGGGCCAATTACCTCTACGGTGATCCATCGGCCGCCAATGCATTGATCCAAGCCGACAACACCGACATGTCGGATGAACAAATCGCCTTCTCCATTGAAAAGATGAAGGAATACGGGATCGTCGATTCTGGTGACGCACTGGATGCTGGCATCGGCGCGATGACCACCGAGACCATCGAAGGCTTCTACAACAAGATGGTTGATGTCGGTGTCGTCGAAGCCGGTCTGGATATCGGCAGCATCTACACGACCGAATTCTCCAACACCGGCGTCGCTCTTGGTGTCAAAGCCGGCCTCATGGGGAACTGATGAATACAGCAACAAATGCCACCCCGGATTCGTCCGGGGTGGTGCCTTTCGGCGCCCGCGCGCCGATCCTCTCGCTCAACAACATCGACAAGGTCTTCGGTCGCGATGTCGTCGCCTTGAAAGGTATGTCACTCGATATCCGAACAGGCGATTTCATATCGCTTCTCGGGCCCTCTGGTTGCGGTAAATCCACAGCCTTGCGACTGATTGCAGACCTTATTCACCCCACGTCCGGCTCGATCCGCTGGCAAGTTGAAAAGACACCCGGTGCCCTCTCCGTCGTGTTCCAGGAACCCTCGCTGATGCCTTGGGCCACCGTTGCCGACAACGTCTGGCTGCCATTCCGCCTTCAAGGCAAGTCCCGCGCGTCCGTCGCGGACGATATCGCCGAGGCCCTTGAACTCGTCGGTCTCGAAAACTTCCACAATGCTTACCCCCGCGAGCTGTCCGGCGGCATGAAAATGCGCGTCTCCATCGCGCGCGCGCTGGTCACCCATCCTCGTATCATCCTGATGGACGAACCCTTCGCCGCCCTCGATGAGATCACTCGTTTCAAGCTGAACAACGACCTGCTCGAGTTGAAATCGAAAATCGGCTGCACCGTCGTCTTCGTCACCCACTCGGTCTTCGAAAGCGTCTTTTTGTCCGACCGCATCGTCGTCATGGCCGCTCGTCCGGGCCGGGTGATCCACGAATTGCACGTTAACGAACCTTACCCGCGCAGCGAGGAATTTCGCACATCGTCTGAGTATGTCGCCCATTGCCGGGCCACTTCCGACGCCCTGCGCGACGCAATGGAAGAACACGCATGACCATCGCAGACCCGATAACCGAGCTTCCCCAGGTCGACGAAGAAGAAGCGCTTCGCGCCCGCCGCCGCCGAAACGAAAGTATTGGCCGCTGGGTTCTGCCGATCCTCGTGATCACGCTTTCAATCTGGCTCTGGGACCGAATTGTCGTTTGGAATGAACTGCCTCACTACATTCTGCCCGGCCCCGGACGCGTGCTGCAAGCGCTTGTCGAAGACTGGGCGATCCTCTTCGACAGCCTGCTCGTGACGCTTCAGATCACCCTCGGAGCTCTCGCCATCGCCGTTGCCGGAGGCGTTGGCCTGGCTGTGCTTTTCACTCAGTCCCGCTGGATCGAGATGAGCTTCTTCCCCTACGCAGTCATCCTTCAGGTGACGCCGGTGGTCTCAATCGCGCCGTTAATCTTCATTTACGTCGATAGCCGCCTCGCGGGCCTTCTCATCTGTGCTTGGATCGTCGCCTTCTTCCCGATCCTGTCCAACACTACAATGGGCCTCAATTCAGCCGACCATAACCTGCGCGACCTCTTCAAAGTCTACGGCGCCAGCCGTTGGCAACGCCTGCGCTTCCTGCAACTGCCCTCTGCCCTGCCTTACTTCCTCGGCGGCCTGCGCATCGCCGGAGGCCTTAGCCTTATAGGCGCGGTGGTCGCGGAATACGTCGCCGGCACCGGCGGCATCGGCTCCGGACTTGCCTTCCGCATTCTCGAAGCGGGCTATCGACTGAACATCCCGCGGATGTTCGCCGCCCTCTTTTTGATCGCTGTCACCGGCGTCGTTATCTATGCCACGCTCAGCTTCATCAGCCATATGGCTCTGCGCAAATGGCATGAAAGCGCCATCAAGCGGGAGGTCTGATGCAGGATATTCCCGCCGCAGAGGCGTTCACATTAATGAATGTTACCATTCCGGGCTGTTTCCTCGGCCGCCCGGAAGACTTGGTGACAACTTACCTTCACATCCGTGACGGGAAGATCGCCGAAACTGGCGGCTTACAGATCGACATGGGCCGCGCCATGGTGCTCCCCTGTTTCACCGACATGCACACCCATCTCGACAAGGGTCATATCTGGCCTCGCGCTGCAAACCCGGACGGGACCTTTCTCGGCGCCCTGACCACGGTCGGCGACGACCGAAGCGCAAACTGGTCCGCAATAGACGTCGCCACGCGTATGGAATTCGCCCTGAAATGCGCCTACGCCCATGGCACCAAAGCGATCCGCACGCATCTGGATTCCATTCCGCCACAAGACAGCATTTCCTGGCCTGTCTTCGCCGAAATGCGCGCGAAGTGGGCTGGCAAAATTGACCTCCAAGCCGCCAGTCTGGTCGGCTGCGACAGCTTCGAAAATCTTGCAACGGACTACGCTTCGACTGCCGATATCGTCGCCGAACACGGTGGTGTCCTCGGCATGGTCACCTACCCCGTTCCTGATGTGAAACAAAGACTTACAGACTTCTTCACCCTCGCCGGACACCGCGATCTTGAGGTGGACTTCCACAGCGACGAAACCATGGATCCCGACAGCGAAACCCTCCGCTTTATCTCTGAAACCGTGCTTGAAACCGGATGGGACAAGCCCGTCACCGTTGGCCATTGCTGCTCGCTTTCCACTCAAGATGAAGCCCGCGCCATGGACACGCTCGACCTCGTCGCAAAGGCCGGTCTGAATATCGTCAGCCTGCCCATGTGCAATCTTTATCTTCAGGACCGCCACGCCGCACGCACCCCCCGCGGTCGCGGCATCACCCTCGTTCACGAAATGAAAGCGCGCGGCATCAACGTCAGTTTCGCGTCAGACAACACCCGCGATCCCTTCTATGCCTACGGCGATCTCGACATGATCGAAGTCATGCGACAAGCCACCCGCATCGGCCACCTTGATCACTCCGAATCCGATTGGCCCCAAGCCTTCACCACGAACCCTTCCAAAGCCATGAGCCTCGATTCATCTTTCTTAACACCCGGAGCCCCTGCTGACCTCGTGATCTGCAACGCCCGGGACTGGACCGAACTCTATTCGCGCCCACAGGCAGACCGAATAGTCCTGAGAAATGGCAAAAAAATCGACACCACACTGCCCGACTACCAAGACCTTGACCATTTGATGGAGACCCCCTGATGCAAGCCAACATCGCCGCCGCCAAGGCCGCCCTTGCCCATCTCGACGTTGAGGAAAAAGACGTCGCCATCAAGGCAGCCAGTCGGGATTTCTTTTGGTATTCACCTGTCCTGAAAGATCGCCTCGACCACGTCACCGCCGATTTCGTCGTCCGTCCAAGAACGGAAGCCGAAGTCATCGAAGTCCTCAAAACCTGCTACGAACACGATGTCCCCGTCACCACACGCGGCGCAGGCACCGGAAATTACGGTCAGGCCATGCCCCTTGAAGGCGGCTGCGTGATGCACCTGCGCCATATGGACAAGGTGCGCGAAATCCACCCCGGACGCGTCATCTGCGAACCGGGCGTTCTGCTCAAAGATCTCGACGCAGCCACCAAAGACCACTCCGGCCAGGAACTTCGCATGTTTTCGTCCACCTGGGCCACCGCCACAATCGGCGGCTTCATCGCCGGTGGATCAGGCGGCGTCGGTTCCTGCACATGGGGCGCCCTTCGCGACCTTGGAAACATTATTCGGTTGCGCGTCGTCACGATGGAGGCCGAGCCTCGGATCGTCGAATTCACCGGCGAAGAACTGGCGCGTGTCAGCCACGCCTACGGCACGAACGGCATCATCACCGAGATCGAAATGCCCTTAGCCCCCGCCTACGACTGGGTGGAAATGTTCGTCACTTTCGACGATTTCATGGACGCCGCGCGATTTACTGAAGACCTTGCCAATCAAGATGGCATTTTAATCAAACTCGCGACAGTTTTCGAAGCACCGATTGCCCACGACTACTTTCAACGGGTGAAACCACACGTCACACCGGGCGCCAACATGGTCGGCCTGATGGTTGCGCCACACTCGATGGATGGCTTCCTGACTTTCACCGGTCGCCGCCCCGAAGCTACCGTCATTTACCGCAATGATGATCACAACTGGGAGCGCGGACCCGGGCCGGTATTTGAGTATGGCTGGAACCACACCACCTTGCGCGCCCTCAAGGTTGATCCCTCAATAACCTATCTTCAGGTCCGCTACGGCCACCCGAATTCCCTCGAACTTGTCGAAAAGATGCGTGATGAATTTTCACCCGAAGTTCTCCAGCACCTCGAAGTCATGCGCGAAAGCGGGCGGGTGATCTTCGCAGGCCTCAGCCTCGTGAAATTCACGACTGAGGAGCGCCTTAACGAGATCATTAATCTTCATGAAGAAGCCGGCGCTATGATCTTCAATCCACATCGCTACACGCTTGAAGAAGGCGGTCGCCAGACGGTGGATGACAGACAACTGAACTTCAAAAAGGAAGCCGATCCAAAAGGCCTTTTGAACCCCGGAAAGATGATCTCCTGGGACGATCCCGACTGGGCGTTCAACGAAATGTACGCTCACCCCAGACTGCAACCATTAACCAAAGCATAAAGCCGCGAACGCATGCACCGACGTGATACCGACGTAATACCGACGTTATACCGACACGCCTTTTGGGGCCGCGCTAAGGGTTCGAAATGACCCGCGCATTGGTTCTCTATGCCCACCCTTGCGACGACAGTTTTGCGGCTGCCTTGCATGAAACTGTGATCGAAACGCTGACCGATCGAAGCTGGGACGTTGACGACTGCGATCTATACAAGGAAGGCTTCGATCCGGTCCTGACAACCGTGGAAAGACAGGGCTATCACGAAGAACCGGGCAACATCGAACCTGTTAAAGACTACGTCGACCGACTGCGAAAAGCGGACGCGCTGATCCTTTGTTTTCCAGTTTGGAATTTCGGCTATCCCGCTATTCTAAAAGGGTTTCTTGACAGAGTCTTCTTGCCCGGCGTCTCCTTTAAACTGGTCGATGGGAAGGTCCTTCCAAACCTCACTCACATCAAAAAGCTTGCGGCAGTGACGACCTATGGCGGAACGCGATTTCGCGCCACTCTCGCAGGCGATCCGCCCAGAATGTGCGTCAAACGCGCGGTCTGGCATGTGACAAGACCAACGAAAATGCGCTACCTTGCTCTTTACGACATGAACCGCGCGTCTGATGCAAAACGCGCTGGCTACATCGAAAAAGTCCGCCGTGAAATGAAGGACCTGTAATGCGCGCCCTCGTCGTCTACTGCCACCCTCGCGAGACCAGCTTCACGGCCGCTGTTAAGGAGCTTGTCGTCGAGAAATTAAAGGATGTTAACGCCGAAACTCGGGTCATTGACCTTTATGCAAACGGCTTTGATCCAGTGCTTTCCGCCGCCGAACATGAGGGCTATGAGACCTGCCCGGACAACTGCGCCCCTGTCGAAGGCGACGTCGCTGATATCCGTTGGTGCGATACGTTAATCTTTATTTACCCCACATGGTGGTATGGTCTTCCGGCGGTGCTGAAAGGCTGGCTTGACCGCGTCCTCTTGCCCGACGTTGCCTTCCTTATGCCAGACGCCGAAAACGCAACGATCCGCCCGGGCCTGCAACACATCACGCGCCTCGGCGTATTCACCACATGCGGCGCAAGTTGGTGGCTGACACAGCTCGTTGGAGCGCCCGGCAAACGCACAATTTTGCGCGGGATCGGCCTTCTCTGCGCGAAATCGCATAAAAAGGTCTTCGCGGCGCATTACCTCATGGATTCCTCAACAGAAATTTCCCGCAAAAAGCATCTGAACCGTGTCGCCAGAAAAATGGACCGCTTCGTTGGCGCGACACAAAAACAAACGGTATCGACATGATCCCTGTCATTGATTGGAACCTCTTGAAATCCAATCGGGAAGAACTGATCCGGGATATTGGCCAAGCCTGTCGAAGCCCTGGCTTCTTCATCTTGAAAAACCCGGACGTCCCTCAAGAAATGCGTGACGAAGTATTTGATGTTGCTGCAAAATTCTTTGATCTACCACGAGTAGAAAAGAGCAGAGTATCGATCTTGAACACCCCGCATTACCGTGGCTGGGGGGCAAAGGGGGACGAAAGCCTCGACGAAACGCAGCCCGCGATCGACACAAAAGAGACCTTCAATATCGGCCTCGAACTGTCCCCGGAAGACCCGCGCGTCTTGGCCGGAGACCCCTTTCGCGGCCTGAACCAATGGCCCGATATCCCCGGATTCCGCGAAACCCTGCTGACCTACTATGATGCCGCGCAGTCTCAGGGCCTCGCCGTCTTGTCGATCATCGCCGAAGATCTAAGCCTGCCCGCCGACCACTTCAACGCTCTGTTCCAAGACCCTCTCAGCGCCCTTCGCATGCTGCGATATCCCCCCGCCAGCGGCGTGCAAAGCGAGATTGGCGCCGGCGCTCATACCGACTATGGCGCGATCACACTCTTGATGACGGACGGCGAACCCGGCCTTCAGGTGCAGCCTCGCGGTGGTGATTGGATCGACGTTCCAAGCATTGAGAACGCCTATATCGTTAATATCGGGGACTGTATGATGCGCTGGTCGAACGACATTTATGTCTCGACACCGCACCGCGTCTTACCACCAAAAAACACCCGACATTCGGTTGCGTTTTTTGTCGAAGCCAACCCTGATACAATCGTGGCCGCCTTCCCCGGCACTGGCGACCCCAAATATCCCGCCATCCGTGCCGCCGACTACCTGCAATCGCGACTGGACGCGACCTATGCCCCGAAGGAGACCTCATGACCCGCCGTTTCGACTGGGCCGATTTCAGAACAACCGAATTCGAGGGTCTCGATCCCGAAAACGTCATCGCAATTCTGCCCACAGCCGCCATAGAACAGCACGGGCCGCACCTGCCCGTTGGGACAGACACGATGATTGCCGAAGGCATGTTGAAGGAACTCCGCCAACAGTGCCCGGATGACCTCGATATTCGTATCTTGCCAGTTCAAGCCGTCGGCAAATCCAACGAGCACCTGCACGCCCTTGGCACGCTGACCTACACCGCCGAAACCGCACTCGGCGCCTGGCGCGAAATCGGCCAATCCGTTGCCCGCGCGGGCGTGCGCAAGATTGTTATCGTCAACAGCCATGGCGGAAACCTTGATTTAATATCAATCCTTTCGCGCGAACTTCGTGTTCTTTGCGGCATGCTCGCCGTCAAATGCCAATGGGGCAACTTCGGCGCCCCCGATGGTCTGTTTTCCCAGCGGGAGGAAACCTTCGGCATTCACGGCGGAGACCGCGAAACCTCTCTGATGCTGCACTTTCGACCCGATACCGTCGACATGAGCAATGCGGTCGATTTCCCCTCCACCGCCGAGAGCACATTGATCCCGCCAATCGGACCCATTTCCTATGGATGGGTCGCCTCCGACCTCAATCCGGACGGCACGGTCGGTGAAGCGCATCTTGGCACCGCCCAAAAAGGTGAGAAGACATGCAAACATCAGGTCGCAGGCTTCATCGAACTTCTGCGCAACGTCCGTGACACGCCGGTCGGCACGCTTTCGCCCACAAAAGATGGTCCCGTTTAGAACTCTGGCAACCAAATGTTGACTTTGGATTCACTTCCGGGTGCTATGAACGCGGGTCACTCATCCCAAGGGAGCCGGCGAAAAACCGGGCAAGCCATGGCACTAGGCACCATCATCTTTACGCTTCCAATCGCTGTCTTGGTCAGCATTTGGGTCGCGGTTCTGCATGGCCTAAACGCCTTGCAGACATTGGGTGTGTATTCTGCCTTTGGCTCACTCACCTTACTTGCGGTCTTCATCGCAACCGTTCTGGCATTGCGCGACATCAGCTAAAAGTGCCTGCACCCAAACGGAAGGCGCAGGCTCTTAGGTTTTACTCCGCAGCTTCCAGATAATCCTCAAGCGGCGGGCATGTGCAGACCAGATGCCTGTCGCCCCACACATTATCGACGCGGTTCACAGGCGGCCAATACTTGTCCACGCGGAACGCTCCCTTCGGATAACACCCTTGTTCGCGCGTATAGGGTCGATCCCATTCGCCAACCAAGTCTTCCACCGTGTGAGGCGCGTTTTTCAGCGGGTTGTTGTCGGAGTCGATCTCCCCTGCCTCAATCGCGCGTATCTCTTCGCGGATCGACAACATGGCATCACAAAACCGATCCAGCTCGGCCTTGGTTTCAGATTCCGTCGGCTCAATCATCAACGTTCCCGCCACAGGCCAACTCATCGTCGGAGCGTGAAACCCGTTATCCATCAGGCGCTTGGCGATATCATCGACCGTCACACCAGCACTTTCCGCGAAGGGGCGTGTATCCAGAATACACTCATGCGCGACCCGGCCCTTGCCACCGCGGAACAAGACTTCGAATGCACCTTCAAGGCGTTTGGCCATGTAATTTGCATTCAAAATCGCCACTTTGGTGGCTTGGGTCAAACCATCGCCACCCATCATCAGAATATAGGCCCACGGGATCATCAGAATACCGGGCGAACCATAGGGAGCCGCACTGACAGGTCCCTCGCGCCCGCCCGTCACCGAATGCCCGGGCAGGAATGGCGCAAGGTGAGCCTTCACGCCAATTGGCCCCATACCGGGACCGCCGCCACCGTGTGGAATACAGAAGGTTTTATGCAAATTGAGGTGACTGACGTCTGATCCAATCTCACCGGGCTTCGAGAGACCGACCATTGCGTTGAGGTTCGCACCGTCCAGATACACTTGCCCGCCGTGATCATGCGTAATCTTGCACACTGTCCGCACCGTCTCTTCAAACACGCCATGGGTTGACGGATAGGTAATCATACACGCCGCCAATCGGTCCCCCGCGGCCTCAGCTTTGGTGCGGAAATCATCCAGATCGATGTCGCCGTTTTCGGCAGAGGCAACGACAACAACATCCATGCCGCACATCTGCGCGCTTGCCGGATTGGTGCCATGCGCGGAAACCGGGATGAGACAGATGTTGCGCTGATCATCCCCGCGCGAGCGGTGATAGGCCATGATCGTCAAGAGCCCTGCGTATTCGCCCTGAGCGCCGGAATTGGGTTGCATCGACATGGCGTCGTACCCGGTGATGACGCAGAGTTTCCGAGACAGGTCCTCGATCAACTCCGTATATCCCTCGACCTGATCAAGCGGCGCAAAGGGATGTATGTTCGAAAACTCCGGCCATGTCACCGGCATCATTTCAGCAGCCGAGTTCAGCTTCATCGTGCAGGACCCAAGCGGTATCATCGCGCGATCCAATGCAAGATCGCGGTCCGCAAGACGCCGCATGTATCGCATCATTTCCGTTTCCGCGCGATTGTGATGGAACGTCGGATGGGTCATGAACTCACTGGTGCGGTGATACTCAATCGGAAGCCGGGTATACCCCGCTTCAAAGTCATCCCGCTTGCATGACAAACCAAAGGCGCGCCAAACGCCTTCAAGAACCGCAGGCCTGATGGTTTCGTCGACTGAAATACCGATCTTCGTCTCACCAACTTTGCGGAAGTTGATCCGCTCCTTGCGACCAGCTTCCAGAATGACGCCCTGAAGTGCGCCGACGTCCACTGTGATCGTGTCGAAAAACAGCTTCGGTTCAACCACATAGCCGCCAGCCTCAAGGCCCATGACCAGACGCTCGGTTTTGCGGTGGATGCGCTGAGCAATGGCTTTTAATCCATCCGGACCATGGAAAACCGCGTAAAACGAGGCCATCACGGCCAGCAACGCCTGCGCTGTGCAGACGTTGGACGTCGCCTTTTCACGGCGGATATGCTGCTCGCGCGTTTGGAGCGACAGCCGGAAGGCCTTGTTTCCGCGCGCGTCAATTGACACGCCAACAAGTCGTCCCGGCATCGCGCGCTTAAGTTTATCAGTGCAGGCCATATAGGCCGCATGTGGCCCGCCATATCCCATCGGGACGCCAAAGCGTTGGGTCGACCCAACTGCAATATCAGCCCCCATCGCGCCCGGTTCTTTCAACAATGTAAGAGCCAGAGGATCCGCGATTACGATGCCAAGGGCCTTGGCCTCGTGCAGCGCGGTCATTTCTTCTGTGAAGTCCCGCACGTGCCCATAGGTGCCGGGGTATTGGAAAACGGCTGCAAAAACGTCTTCGGCAACAAGATCGTCAGGCGCGCCAACCACGACCTCTATTCCCAAGGGTGCTGCGCGGGTTTTCATCACTTCGATGTTTTGCGGATGGCAGTTTTCGTCAATGAAGAACGTCTTGGATTTCGACCTCGCCGTCCGCTCGGCCATGGTCATCGCTTCGGCAGCGGCCGTCGCTTCGTCGAGAAGTGACGCGTTGGCTATCGGCAATCCCGTCAGATCGCTGACCATCGTCTGATAATTCAAAAGCGCCTCAAGCCGACCCTGACTGATCTCCGGCTGGTAGGGCGTATACGCCGTATACCACGCTGGGTTTTCAAGGATATTCCGCTGGATCGCGGGCGGTGTGACGGTGCCGTAATAGCCCTGCCCGATCATCGTGGTGAAGATCGTGTTCTTCTCAGCAACCTGACGCATGTGCCAAAGCAACTCGCGCTCGGACTTGGGTTTGCCAAAGTCCAAGGGCTCGGCCTGTCGAATATCCTCAGGCACGGTTTCGTCAATCAGCGCATCAAGTGAGTCCACTCCCAGCACTTTCAGCATGTCGTCCATTTCGCTACTCGATGGGCCAATGTGGCGTCGATTTGCAAAATCATAGGGAAGATAGTCGGTTGGGTTAAAAGTCATATCACTCTCCACAGCGCGACGAGGCATCTGAAATTGCTTGAAAAATCAAAGACCAAAGGTCAGTCGATCATGTCGTTATAGGCGTCTTCATCCATAAGCCCGTCCAACTGGCTCATGTCTTCGACTTTCATCTTGAAGAACCATGCTTCGCCGGTCGGGTCTTCGTTCACAAGGCCCGGATTGTCCGCCAGTGCGTCGTTTACGGCGACGATCTCACCATCGACAGGGGCCACAATATCCGAGGCGGCCTTGACGCTTTCGATCACACAGATCTCATCACCTGTCGCAACTTGAGTCTCGGTTTCCGGCAATTCCACAAACACCACGTCCCCAAGTTGGGTCGATGCATGTTCGGTAATTCCAACAACCACCACATCGCCATCGACGCGCAGCCATTCGTGATCTTCAGTATATTTCATTGGTCCCTCATTCTTTGGTTAGCGTTTGTAGTTTGATGGTCTGAACGGCATGTCCGCAACCTTTACCGGTAGTCTTTTGCCCCGGACTTCACCCTCAAGGGGCGTGCCGGTTGCGGAATAGGCACTGTCAACGTAGCCCATGGAAACCGGCGCTTGAAGCGTCGGACCGAAGGCACCGGACGTCACCTCGCCGACCTTCTGATCACCGGCAAAAATCTCGGTGCCCGCCCGCATCGGAGCGCGGCCCTCAGGAAGAAGGCCCACACGACGGCGGGATGCGCCGTTCTCCAGTTCTGCCAGAATCCGGTCCGCACCGGGAAAGCCGCCTTCCCGCGCGCCGCCACGACGCCGCGCCTTCTGGATCGCCCATTCCAAAGCGCCTTCAACCGGAGTCGTTGTCGTGTCGAGGTCTGAGCCATAAAGGCAGAGCCCGGCCTCAAGGCGTAGAGCGTCGCGCGCGCCGAGCCCGATGGGCTCAACCGTTTCCAACGCGACCAGAGCATCGGCAAAACGCGCCACATCCGAAGACGGCAGAGAAATTTCAAAGCCGTCTTCACCGGTATAACCCGAACGCGAAATCCAAAGCTCGACGCCGTCCCATGACAGGGTCGCGACGTCCATGAACTTCATGTCAGAGACACCGGGAACAAGAGTGGCCAGCGCGGCTTCCGCCATGGGGCCTTGCAGCGCGACAAGGGCGCGATCTGTGATCGGTTCAATGGTGCAGGTATCGGATAAATGCGCTTTCAGATGCGCGATATCAGCATCCTTGCAAGCGGCATTCACGACGAGAAACAGGTGGTCCCCGCGATTGGCAACCATCAGATCATCAAGTATTCCACCGTCTGCGTTGGTAAAAAGCGCATAGCGCTGCCGCCCCTCAGCCAACGCAAGGATGGACACAGGCACCAGTGTTTCAAGGGCCAAAGCAGCGTCTTCAACGCTCCCAGACTTCGCCCGTAAGATCACTTGCCCCATGTGGCTAACGTCGAAAAGACCCGCAGCACTGCGCGTATGCAGATGCTCTTTCATCACGCCGGCTGCATATTGAACGGGCATTTCATACCCCGCGAACGGCACCATCTTGGCACCATGCGAAAGGTGAAAATCATAGAGTTCTGTGCGTTTCAAATCCGACATCGGGCCCCGTTTCCGCCAGCGTTCTTGCGCCAAGCACCTGTCGGGCAAAAGCCTTGCCCGTCGGCGCCCCCTCTGTCCTTTCGCCTGAGATCGTTATCCCTTCGGCGCCCCGAATTGATCAGGGTCTCTCCAGAGTTCTATCGGCGCAACGGTCCTTTGGGCCTGAGAGTTTACCGGGGCGGTTGCTCCTTCGGCACCGGGACGAATCCCGACTTCTCCCGTTGCGTCTAAGGAAATCGTTACGTCGCTTTGCATCTTCTGGCAAGGCCTTGAGGGCATTGGCCCATGATTTGACCAAAGTCGCAGACCCATTTCAGCGGCGATGGTGGAACAACTGAAAGAGCCGCGCCTGACGGGCGAACGGATCGGTCGGACCCTCGTCCGGGGTCTCGGTTGAAAGAACCTTTCGGACCAAAAGCAACGTGATACCCGCGAAAATAATGCCCCCGACCGCCTGCCCGATAAGGATGCCGGGTGCGCCGAAATAATAGCCCCCCAACATCACAAAAGGGATCGTTCCCAGCGTGTGGCGGCCCCAGTTGATCCATGTCGAATAGAACGGATGACCAAGGTTGTTGAACGCCGCATTGCCGACGAAAATCACACCGTTGAAGAAGAATGCCAGCGCAAGCGGGCCGCAAAAAAGGAACACCAGTTCCTTCGTGATACCTTCGGCATCAAAGAGCGTAACGATCGGACCGCGCAGGAAAAACAGGACCGTTGCGACGAACACAACGACCAGTGCGGTGAAGATCATCGCATCGCGAAACGCGCCGCGGACACGGTCGTTTTGGCCGGCTCCGAAGTTCTGACCGATGATCGGGCCAACGGCTCCGGACAGTGCGAACAGAACGCCGAAAGCCACCGGTGTCATCCGCGCGACAATTGCCATACCGGCAACAGCAGCTTCGCCAAACTCCGCCATCGAGCGGGTCACATAAGCCTGTCCGATCGGAGTCGCCAATTGCGTCAGGATCGCGGGCGCGGCAATCGTCGCCACGGGCGGCAAATCGGCCGCGAGGCCACGCATGGTCGGACGTCGAAAGCCGCCGTAATACCGGATAATCGGTAGCACACCGAAAACTGCAATCGCGACCCGTGCCGCGACGCTGGCCATTGCCGCGCCGGTTAACTCAAGGTCCAGCCCGAAGATCAGGATCGGGTCCAGAACGGCGTTAACAAGCCCCCCCCAAACCGTAGCCATCATTGCCCGTTTGGCGTCACCATGGGCGCGCAAAATCGCGCCGCCAACCATGCCCATCAACAAGAGTGGCAAGCTTGGAATGATGATCGAAAGGTAGGAGACCGCAAGGTCAAGCGTCGCTCCGCTGGCCCCCATAAGGCGGGCCAGGGACTCAAGGTTTAGCCATACAATGAAGGCAAATGTCGCCCCGAAAACAACGCCATAGATCAATGCGTTGGTCGCGCGCTGTTGCGCCAGCGCCTCATCCCCCGACCCAAGCGCGCGGGCCACCAATGCACCTGCCGAAATCGCCATGCCAATCCCGAAGGACGAGGTAAAAAACAAGATCGCGCCGGCATATCCGACGGCCGCCGCAAGTTCAGCCTTGCCCAGCATCGAGATGAAAACCATGTCGACGAAATCGACAAGAAACACCGCCATCAACCCCACGGACGAGGTTAACGACATCACCGTGATGTGGCGAAAAAGACTGCCTTGAAGGAATACCGCGCGTTCGCTCATAGCTCAGCTATGCCGGTTTTTCCCTCCGCGCCAAGCTTCAAAACAGCGTGGGGCGTGTTTTTTAGTCGAGGCTTGGCTTTTTTTGCAGAAGCGGCATCACGTCTGCCATCTCGGGACCGCGCGCCTGCCCTGTGATCGCAAGACGCAACGGCATGAACAAGCCGCGCCCCTTGCGGCCGGTTTCGGCTTTCACGATGTTTGTCCAATCGCTCCAGGTCGTGGCCGTGTAAGGCGGCTCGCCCAGAAGGTCGAACGCCGTCGTGACAAAGTCGCGGTCTTCATCGGCGACCTCTGCGTTGATGTCGCCTGCGAACACCGGCCACCATGCGCCGGCCTCGCCGCGGGTGCCCGTATTGCCGCGCACAACCGACCAATAGGGTGCGCGAAGATCGTTTGGAATGCCTGCGTTTTCCAGCTGCTCGTCGACTT
>JABDQU010000196.1 GCA_013042105.1 Boseongicola sp. | reverse complement strand
GGTATTCCGCTTCTCTACATTGGTTTCCCGGTTGGGTTTGCGGGCTTTGTGTCCAAGGATGCGATCATCGAGAGCGCCTTTGCGGCGACCGACCCGGCGGCGCGGTTTGCGTTCTGGTCACTGGTCGTGGCGGCTCTGTTCACCAGTTTCTATAGCTGGCGTCTGATGTTCCTGACCTTCTATGGCACCCCTCGCGGCGACAAGCACACGCATGAGCATGCGCACGAAAGCCCGATGACGATGGTCGCGCCGTTGGGCATTCTGGCGGTTGGTGCGATCTTTGCCGGCATGGTTTGGTACAAGCCGTTCTTTGGCAGCGAAGAGTCGGTCGATAAGTTCTTTGGTGTGACGAAGGCGGAAGAGCATGCACAGGTCTTGATGATCGGCGCGGCGCATGCGGCGACAGAAGCGAGCGACGATCACGGCGAGGGTGACGAGGATAAGGTTGCAGCCGTCCCGGGGCAGGGTGCGATTTACCGCGCGCCAGACAACCACGTGCTGCACGATGCGCATTATGTGCCGGTCTGGGTGAAGCTGAGCCCGTTCATCGTGATGTTGATTGGCTTTTTGACGGCCTATCAGTTCTATATCCGACGGCCCGACTGGCCGGGCAAGCTGGCGGCGAACCAGAAGCATCTGTATCAGTTCCTGCTGAACAAATGGTATGTGGATGAGATTTACGACTTCCTGTTTGTGAAACCTGCGATGTGGCTGGGCCGGTTCCTTTGGAAGAAGGGCGATGGCAATGTCATTGACGGCGGTCTGAACGGGCTGGCCATGGGGATTGTGCCGTTCTTCACGCGCCTCGCGGGCCGTGCGCAGTCGGGATATATCTTTACATACGCCTTCTGGATGGTGATCGGGATCGCGTTCCTGATCACATGGGTAACGCTGTCGGGGGGAGCTGAATAATGCTGTTCGACAACCTCCTTTCAATTGTTACGTTTATTCCGCTGATCGGGGCGGCGATTATGGCGCTGTTCCTGCGTGGGGACGATCCGGCGGCTCAGGCGAATGCAAAGTGGCTGGCTCTGGCTGCGACGTCAGCGTCGTTTCTGGCGTCGTTGTTCCTGCTGACGGGCTTTGATGCCTCGAACCCTGAGTTCCAGTTCGTTGAAGAGAGCGAGTGGATCCTTGGGCTGACCTATAAGATGGGTGTGGACGGGATTTCGATTCTGTTCGTGATGCTGACGACCTTCCTGATGCCGCTGGTTATTCTGGCGTGTTGGGATGTGACGCACCGCGTGAAGGAATACATGATCGCGTTCCTTGTGCTGGAAACGCTGATGCTGGGCGTGTTCTGTGCGCTGGATCTGGTGCTGTTCTATCTGTTCTTCGAGGGCGGTCTGATCCCGATGTTCCTGATCATCGGGATCTGGGGCGGCAAGGAGCGGATTTACGCATCCTTCAAGTTCTTCCTCTATACGTTCTTCGGCTCTGTCCTGATGCTGGTCGCGATGATCGCAATGTATGTGGATGCGGGCACAACGGATATCGAGGCTTTGCTGCGCCATAACTTCTCGTCCGAGGTTCTGGATGTCTGGGGCTTCACGATCATTGGTGGATTGCAGACGCTCTTGTGGCTGGCGTTTTTCGCGTCTTTCGCGGTGAAAATGCCGATGTGGCCGGTGCACACTTGGTTGCCAGATGCCCACGTGCAGGCGCCGACGGCGGGGGCAGTCGTGCTGGCGGCGATCCTGTTGAAGATGGGCGGCTATGGCTTCCTGCGGTTCAGCTTGCCGATGTTCCCGATTGCCTCTGATTTGCTGGCGGACTTCGTGTTGTGGCTGTCGGCGATTGCGATTGTCTACACCTCGTTGGTCGCGCTGATGCAGGAAGATATGAAGAAGCTGATCGCTTATTCGTCCGTGGCGCACATGGGTTTTGTGACCGCGGGTATCTTTGCGGCGAACCAGCAAGGTCTGGACGGTGCGATTTTCCAGATGATCAGCCACGGGTTTATCTCGGGTGCGTTGTTCCTGTGTGTTGGTGTGATTTACGACCGGATGCATACGCGTGAGATCGACGCTTACGGAGGTCTTGTGAACCGGATGCCAGCTTACGCTTTGGTGTTCATGCTGTTCACCATGGCGAATGTCGGCCTTCCCGGGACTTCAGGCTTCGTGGGTGAATTCCTGACGCTGATGGGTATGTTCCAAGCCAACACCTGGGTCGCGGCGGTCGCCACGACAGGTGTGATCCTGTCGGCGGGTTATGCCCTGTGGCTTTATCGCCGGGTGGTAATGGGGGACCTGATCAAGGAGAGCCTCAAATCCATCAGTGACATGACCACGCGGGAGCGCTGGATATTCGCGCCGCTCATCGTGATGACGCTGCTTTTGGGGGTCTATCCGGCCCTTGTAACCGACATTATCAGCCCGTCTGTGGCCAACCTTCTGGGTGGCTATGAAACGGCGCTTGCAGACTATGCCGCCGAAAACATGGTCGCGGCCAACGGAGGGGGCAACTGATGCAACCCGGTGATCTTTCAGTCATTTTGCCCGAGATTATTCTGTCGCTGTTTGCGATGGCAGGTCTGATGGTGGGGGCCTACGGCGGCAAGGACAAGACCGCGCCGATGCTGGTCTGGGCGACATCCGCTTTGATGGTCGCACTGGCGGCATGGATCGGCGTGCAGGGCGGAGGCCGCGCGGTGGCCTTTGGTGGCATGTTCATCGATGACGGCTTTGCGCGCTTTGCAAAGGTGACGATCCTGTTAGCGGCGGCGGCGATCCTGTTGATGAGCGAAGGCTATATGCAGCGCCGCGATTTGCTGCGGTTCGAGTATCCGTTGCTGATCGCTCTGGCAGCCGTCGGCATGATGATGATGGTGTCGGCTGGTGATCTGATCGCGCTTTATATGGGATTGGAGCTTCAGTCTTTGGCGCTTTATGTCGTCGCGTCGTTGCGGCGGGACAGCGTGAAATCGACGGAAGCCGGTCTGAAGTATTTCGTGCTGGGTGCCTTGTCGTCGGGTTTGCTTTTGTATGGCGCGTCGCTGACGTATGGCTTTGCGGGCACGACACTGTTCAGTGGGATCATTGAAGCAGCACAGGGCGATTTGCCTTTGGGTCTGCTCTTTGGACTGGCGTTTATCTCGGCTGGTCTGGCGTTCAAGGTCTCGGCGGCTCCGTTCCACATGTGGACACCGGATGTCTACGAGGGCGCGCCGACGCCGATTACGGCCTTCTTTGCGACGGCCCCGAAGATGGCGGCGATGGGGCTGTTTGCGCGGGTTGTGCATGATGCCTTTGGTGGCATTGTCGGTGACTGGCAGCAGATTCTGGCGTTTCTGTCGGTGGCGTCGATGTATCTGGGCGCGGTGGCGGCGATTGGACAGACGAATATCAAGCGTCTGATGGCTTATTCGTCGATTGCGCATATGGGCTTTGCCCTGATGGGGCTGGCGGCGGGGACGGCCTTTGGCGTTCAGGCGATGCTGGTTTACATGGCGATCTACATCACGATGAACATCGGCACCTTTGCCTTCATCATGTCGATGGAAAAGGACGGGGCACCCGTGGTGACGATTGCGTCCTTGTCGCAGTATTCGCGGCGCGACCCGCTGAAGGCGTTGGCGATGCTGGTCTTGTTGTTTTCACTGGCAGGTGTGCCGCCATTGGTCGGGTTCTTTGGAAAGTATTACGTGCTTCTGGCGGCTGTGGATGCGGGCTTGAGTTGGCTGGCCGTGGCCGGTGTGATCGCCTCGGTGATCGGCGCGTTCTATTACTTGCGGATTGTTTATCTCATGTATTTCGGGTCCGAAGACAGTGAGTTGGATGCGGGTGCGTCGCCGATCCTGTCCGGATTTCTGGTGGCGTCGGCGGCGATCATGGTGCTGGGGGTTGTGAACCTTTTCGGGGTCGAGGCGGTTGCGGAAGCTGCGGCGGCGACGCTTGTCAACTAGGGGGCGGTTTCGCGCCTTTGGCGCGATCCGCTGGGGGTTTCACCCCCAGACCCCCAGGATATTTTTGCCAAAAAGAAAGCAGGAATTGTGAACCGGGAGCCATTGCCCTGGCCCGGGGGTGTGGATCGCATCGTTTTGGCTGAGGTCGACAGCACCATGGCGGAGGCGGCGCGGCGGGCGTCGACTTTGGCACGACCTACATGGATCATGGCGCGGCATTAGACGGCGGCGCGGGGGCGCAGGGGCAAGGTCTGGTCGAATCCGTTGGGGAATTTTGCGGCGACATTTGTGA
>JABDQU010000183.1 GCA_013042105.1 Boseongicola sp. | reverse complement strand
ATTCCTGCAACGCAGCCTCAACTTCGCCCAAAGCGGTTGCCAATGCGCCCGGCAACGCCTTGGTGTCTTCAGACGCAAACAAAACCTCCGCCGATGCCAAAGTCTCGCTTGCCTGCTCGACCATCCGTTCCAGCGGCAAGGCCGTGGCGCGATCCGACAACTCGGTCAGTGAGGAAACCAACTCCGGCACCCCCACCACGCTTGTCTCAACCCCCGCCGCCGCAGCAGCCGCCGCATCAATCGCGCCCTGCAAGCGGGCCACCAAATCCGCATCGCCGAGGGCTGCTGTCACCACGCGCATGTCACCTGCTACAATCTGCAACTCTGCCACCAAAGCCCCGATCTCACCCGGCAAGGCCTGCAATTCCGGTGCAGCCACCAATCCCCGCACATCGCCAATCAAGCCGCGAACTTCAGCAGGCACCGCTTGTGTGTCATCTCCGCCGACGAAGTTCTCCGCCGCATCCAGAAACCCGATCGCGCTTACCAGAAGCTCCTCAATCGGCAAGGCATTGATCCGCTGAAACACCCCTTCCGCCGTGGCAGAAACTTCCGATATCTCGCTGAAAGTGCTGGGTAAAATCGGATACGGATCACCCGACATATCGATCAATGCAATCGGCGCATCCGGCACCTCGATCATCTCAACCTTCAGCCCACCTGTCAGGATCGTCGCCGTCGCCAACCGCGCCCGCAAACCCGCATCCACACGCTGTTCAAAATAATCCAAAGGGTCGTCAAATTCGGACAAATCCAGAGACAAGCGTGACGGCACCAACGCCAGCGTCGTCAAAAGCCGCACGCCATCGTCGCCGAACCGCTCTTCATCCACGATCCCGCGAATGCTCGACACCTCACCAATCCGCACCCCCTCCAACTCAACCGGAGCACCCACTGCCAAGCCACTGAAGTTCTCACGAAACACCACCGTCAGGTTCAACTCTGTTCCCTCGGTCGTGTCGAACAAACTGACCCGCGCCCGCCCCTCATCGGCGAACAATCCAAACTCCGCACCATCCGCCGCAGGCCGTCCGCCCGACACAATCGTATCAAACGCCACACCTCCGCCAATCAGCGACGCCAGCGAATTGAAATCCAACTCTGCTCCACCAGCACCCAGCGAAAACGTGAACCCGGATGTGTCCCAGAACCGCGTCGCCGACGTCACGATCCGATCATATGGCTCAAAAACAATCGCATCCGCCCGCGCGTTCACGCCATCCTCCGACAACCCCGGCTTCCCGATCCGACCAACCTCGATCCCCTTGTAAAGAATGGGCGCGCCTTCACTCAAAGCGGCCCCCGGACTGGCATTCAACACAATCCGCAGGCCCGCTTCACCGCCCGCCGCCAACGGAGGCTCAGCCAACGCCACATGGGCCACAGCCAACCCATCCGGCGTGCTGTCCCACGTCCCTTCGATGTAAACGCCGCTCAAAACCGTATCGAGCCCCGTCACCCCCCGCACCGACACTTCAGGGCGCACAATCCAGAACTGAGCCCCCTCGTCGACAAACGCCGCGATCCCTTTCTCAAGCCGAACCGACGCCAAAACCTGACGGAGATCTTCGGAAAACGTCACATCCTCAACCAACCCCACATCCACATCGCGATACCGCAAAACCGTCTCGCCCGGAGACATTCCCGCCACGCTGTCAAAAGCAATCTCGATCACCGGCCCACGATCTGAATACGACTGCCAAGCCACACCCAGCGCCACCAAAAGCGCAGCCATCGGCACCAGCCACACCACCGACGCGCGCTCGAAAATCGACGCACGCACCGAGCGAACCGGAATTTCTGGTGGTTGATCGCTCACTCAGGCCCCGCCTTCTGGTCTTCGATGCCATCCCAGATCATGCGCGGATCAAACGCCTGCGCCGACAGCATCGTGAATATCACCGACAATGCGAACGCAAGGCTCGCCGGCCCCGGCTGGATGGCCGCCACAGCATTTAGCTGCACCAGCGACGACAGGATTGCCACCACAAAGACGTCGATCATCGACCAGCGCCC
>JABDQU010000179.1 GCA_013042105.1 Boseongicola sp. | reverse complement strand
TCCTGCATCTGCATATCAATCCGGACGCTGCCGACGCTAAGCGGGTCCAGATCGTCTTGAGCGCGATTGCGGCCGAAATCGAAGGCTTGATCGACGCCAAGCTACTGGCCTCTCCGGGTAAGCTGGTGAAGTCGCTGAGAGGTGCGCGGCGCTAGGCGCGCCGGTCCGGGTCTTAGTCGAACAGCTCGTGACACAGCTCAAGTGCTTCGACCAGCGTGTCGACTTCGGCTTCGGTGTTGTAAAGGCCGAAGCTTGCGCGGCAGGTGGCGCTAAGGCCGAGGTGGTCCATCAGTGGACCGACGCAGTGCTGCCCTGCCCTGACCGCCACGCCTTTTTTATCGAGCACGGTGGAAATGTCGTGCGCATGGGCCGCGCCGGTCATGGTGAACGAGAAGATTGCCGCCTTATCTTGCGTTGTCCCCTGCACGTTCAGCCAGTTCAGACCGTCCAACTTTGTGCGGGTATAGTCGCGCAGGGTTTCCTCGTGGGCGGCGATGTTCTCCATTCCGAGGTCCATCATGTAGTCAAGCGCGACGCCGAGACCGATTTGCTGGACGATACCGGGCGTGCCTGCTTCGAACTTCATCGGTGGGTCGTTCCAGATCACGCTGTCCTTGTGAACTTCGCGGATCATGTCGCCACCGCCCATGAAGGGGCGCATTTCGGCTTGGCGGTCGGCACGGATGTAGATCGCGCCAGACCCGGACGGACCGTAGAGTTTGTGCCCCGTTATCGCGTAGAAATCGCAGCCGATGTCTTGCACATCGACCGGCATGTGGACGGCTGCTTGTGAGCCGTCGACCATCACCGGCACGCCTTTGGCATGGGCGCCTTTGGTGATGGTTTTCACATCGACCCGTGTGCCAAGCACGTTTGACAGATGGGTCACCGCGATGAGTTTGGTTTTCGGCGTGATCGCATCCAGCACCTTTTGCGGATCGAGCGCACCGGTTTCGTCAACGTCGACCCAAACCAGTTTCACACCCTGACGCTCGCGCAGGAAGTGCCACGGCACGATATTGGCGTGGTGTTCCATGACCGACAGGATGATTTCGTCGCCCGCTTCCATGCGCGGCATGGCCCAGCTGTAGGCGATCAGATTGATGCCCTCGGTGGTGCCCGAGTTCATGATGATTTCGTTTTCCGAAGCTGCATTGAGGAAGCGCGCAACCGTGCCGCGCACGCTTTCGTATTTCTCGGTGGCGAGGTTGGAAAGATAGTGCAAGCCACGGTGAACGTTGGAGTATTCTTCCGCGTAAGCTTTGGTGATCGCGTCGATCACGACCTTTGGTTTCTGTGCGGAGGCGCCATTGTCGAGGTAGACCAACGGTTTACCATTCACCTCGCGTGACAGGATCGGGAATTCTGCGCGGATTTTTTCGATGTCATACATCAGGCAACTCCTGCGGACATGAACTGGACGCCGAGAAGCGACATCAGGAAGATTAGGATTAGGGCGACACCAAGCGAGGCAAATACCAGCACACCAAACGAGCGCCACAGAGATGAAAAGCCGTGCAGGGCCGCGATGAAGTTCAGGTTGATCCAGAACGTCAGCAGGATGATCGCGATGGAAAACAGTCCCGAGAGCGGCGGCATCACGAGGTAGAGAAAGAATTCAATTAACTGGCCTGCGAAGATCAGGCCTTGCAGGAAAACGGTGAGCAAAAGCGCTTCTTCAAAGCGTCCCGTGCCGTCCATTGCCGCGCCGACTTTCCAGACCAGAAATACCGAAGCCGCCCCTGCAACGGCAGACGTCAACGCAAGGACCAGCGGGCCTAGGGCGGCCTGCCCGGTTGGCGCATCAAGGCCACCACTGAGGAACGACAGGATCACCGACAGGCAGACCAACGCGCCAAACGCAGGCCAGAGCGCGGCGTATGGCACGCCCATCGACATCAGCGTGCTGGCCGCTTCGCGCGGCTCGCGCACGGCTTGTGCGGCGATGGGTAAGAACGTGTTCAGCATCACTTATTCCTGCGCGGCAACCGACCGCTTGGCGATTTCAATTACTCCGGATCCCCAAAATACCAGAAACGACCCGAGGGCAAGCACCGCGACCATGGAGGACGCCGGAGTTTCGCCCAAGAAGCCATTCATGAGCCCCGACAGGAGCCACATCGGGGAGGCCGCCAGAAGCGCCCAGAACAAGGCTACGCGCGACATATACCCGGTGGAGGCACGCCGGAAAGCCACAAGACCCCAGTGCATCAACAGCGCGAGTGTATAGAAAAACAGCGGTGCAACGATGATCCAGCCAAAGAGCGCACCGGCCATCAGGCCGTCCACCGCCACTGTGTCATCGAGAAACGCCTCTCGCGACAAACGCGGCCATTGAGCCACAAAGATGATGAAGCACGCCCCCATGAGGATCGCAAGCGCGCGGTCTTCACGCTCGTGCGATCCTATACGACGGCGAAACACCTCGCGCGGGGCGCGGTAGGTGCGCACGATATCAAGCGCGATACTCACCCTGCGAACTCCTTCAGGCGCTCCGATGACGCTGCAACCAGCCTTCAAGACGGCTCAGGATATCGTCTGCGATGGCTTCGTCTTCGATTTCCTCGATGGCCTCTGCAAGGAAGGCGAGCGTCAGAAGGTCTTGCGCTTCGGCACTTGGGACACCGCGCGACCGTAGGTAGAACAGAGCGCCTTCGTCGATCGCGCCGCTGGTTGATCCGTGCGAGCAGGCCACGTCATCGGCGTAGATTTCAAGCTCGGGCTTGGCGAGGAACTGCGCATCTTCGTCCAGCAACAGGGCCTGGCTGATCTGATAGCCGTCGGTTTTCTGCGCCCCGGCTTTCACAAGGATCTTGCCCTGAAACGTCCCCACCGCACCGTTGCGGAGCACCTTTTTAAAGACCTGACGGCTTTCGCAATTGATAGCGTCATGGGTGACGAACACGGTGTCGTCGTGGTGGAAGTCACCGTCACCGACCGCCGCGCCCGCAATATGCGCAATCGCGTTGTCGCCGGTCACTTCGATGACGGCTTCGTTGCGCGTGAGGCGACCATTGGCAGTCAGTGTGAAGGACTTGAATGTGCTTTCCTCGCCCAGACGCGCGAAAAGATGCGTGACGGCCAGACGCTCGTGATCGCGGCCTTGGGCGCGCACGTGGTGGAAGGCTGCGCCATCGGCGACCTCGACTTCCATGCACTTGTTGAAGCGCGCCGCAGCGGGGCCGTTTTCCAGCACTGTCAGATCCGCGCCTTCCTCAAGCCGGATGACGAAATGCAGGATCGCATCGCTGTCAGTTTTTTCGTGCAGGTAAACGAGCGAGACGGGCTTGGAGACCTTGCCGGTTGCGCGCACCGCGATGCCATCGCTGGCAAATGCGGTGTTCATTGCCGCAAAGGGACGCACGACCGGGTCTTGACCGCGGGTTTCGAGCACGCCGTAGAGGTCTTTTGCCCAGTGAATGTCTTTGTTCATCGCGTCGGAAAGGCGCTCGATCTCGAGGTTTTCAAGGCTGAGATCGTCAGAAGCTTCGGCGTCGAACACACCATCGCGAAAGACGATCCGAAGGCGGTCGATGTCGTTGAACAAAGGGGTTTCATTGGGGTCAAAGACTGCCGCGCCCGGCGCAGAAGGCGCGTTCAGGGCGTCGGGGCGAGTAAACCGCCAGTATTCATCGCGTGGCCCCGGCAACCCCATGGTGCGCAGGCGCGACAAGGCATCCTGACGCGCAGAATTTGCCCAGGACGCGCCTTCGGGCATATCAAGTCGGGCCAGCCGCGCCTCGGTCGTATCGAGTTTTGCTTGTGGCAAAGCCATTACGCAACCTCCGCCAGAATGTCGTGATATCCGTTGTTTTCAACCTCAAGCGCCAGCTCGGGACCACCCGTCTTGACGATGCGACCGTCGGCCATGATGTGCACAACGTCCGGTTTGATGTGGTCCAGAAGGCGCTGGTAGTGGGTGATTACAAGAAACGAGCGACCCTCGGCGCGCAAGGCGTTCACGCCGTCGGCCACCAGTTTCATCGCATCGACATCAAGCCCGGAATCGGTTTCATCCAGAATGCACATTTTCGGCTCGAGCATGGCCATCTGCAGGATTTCATTGCGCTTTTTCTCACCACCCGAGAAGCCCACGTTGACCGGGCGCTTCAGCATGTCGGCGTCGATCTTCAACGACTTCGCTTTTTCGCGGATCAGCTTCAGGAAGTCTGCCGCGCTCAGTTCCTCTTCGCCGCGCGCTTTGCGCTGAGCGTTCAGGGCGGTGCGCAGGAAGGTCATGTTGCCAACACCGGGGATTTCCACGGGGTATTGGAAGGCGAGAAACAGACCAGCCGCCGCACGCTCTTCGGGGTCGAGGTCAAGCACCTCTTCACCTTCGAGCGTCGCCGAGCCTTCGGTGACTTCATAGCCGTCCTTGCCGGACAAAACATAGCTGAGCGTCGACTTGCCCGAGCCATTCGGACCCATGATTGCGTGGACCTTGCCAGCCGGCACTTCGAGGTCGACACCTTTGAGGATCTGCTTGTCCTCTTCTTCAAGTTTGACGTGCAGGTTGTTGATTTTCAGCATTTTTCGCCTCGCAAAACAGGAAAAAGGGCCCCGCCTGCGTGGCGGGTCCCTTGTGTGGATGTGATGGAATGTGTGGTGTTTAGGCCGCTTAGCCCAGTGCCGCCGCCACGTAGGCTTCGGAGAAGAAGTTTGTGTAGACTGCCGGGAACTGCTCGACCAGTTGGGCGTGTCCAAACAGCATCGCGCCGAACCCTGCCACGACCGCCAGTTTTCGAAACAGGCCGTTGAAACCGAAGGTCCACGTGAAGATCAGCGCCAGAACGCCGCCGATCGCCAGATGCGCGTAGATCAGATAAGGATCGAGCATTGCGACTGCTTCGGGCAGCACGACAGGCATCAACCCGCCGTCCTGAAAGAAGTGAAACGCAGCCGCCAGCCCCGCAAAGGCGCACATTGCGCCGATCACAAGCGCGACGGGCACCAGAACCCAGTTCGAGCCCTCGCCCACTTTGACGTTTTTCTTCTTGGCCTTCAGGCGCACCGTATTGGTCGCCTTGCCATTGCGCGCCTTTTCCTCGTCGCGTGGTCCGATGTGGACCTCGCCCATGGTGTTGGCGGCACCCTTGTTGATCCGCTTTAGACGATCTTCGAACGTCTGATGTGTTGCTTGCGCAGTCGCCATGCGTTGCATCCCCTTGAGAAGTTACGGGGGACAAAACCAACGCTTCGTGACCAAAGAAGGGCAACCATATGGAGATATCGTCGCTTTTCAGCGAGAAACCCACGGTTTTCCTGCTTTTGGCAGGCGTATGAAGGCAAAAGCGCGCCATATCAATCGATCACAACCGCCGTGCCACTGGCCGAAACCATCAGCATATTGTTGATCACCTCATAGTCGAGATCGACGCCAACCACCGCGTTTGCGCCCTTGTCGGCGGCGCGCTCTTCCAACTCGCGCAAGGCGATATCGCGGGCTTTTCCAAGCTCTTGCTCATAAGCTCCCGAGCGGCCACCGACGATATCGGTGATCTGCGCAAACAGGTCACGAAAGACGTTCGCGCCAAGGATGGCCTCGCCGACGACGACGCCGCGATAATCCTTAATCTCATGGCCATTGATTGTCGGTGTCGTAGTCACAATCATTTTTGTCTCTCCCCAAGGGGTCATTTGGTTTTCCAGCGGCTAAGTACGGTCTGCGCAAAGAGGCTGCCAAGGAAACCTGACGCGAAGCTTACGATAATCAGCTGCTGGCGCTGCAACATGTCGGTCGCAAGGTCGATGATCACGGCAAATCCCGAGCAGAAAATGCCCGTCAGGACGGCTGACGTGATGATCGTGCGGATCATATTACCCCACCGAACCCTCAAGCGAGATCGCCACAAGCTGTTGCGCTTCCATTGCAAATTCCATCGGAAGCGCCTGAAGCACCTCTTTGCAGAATCCATTCACAACCAAGGCGACGGCCTCTTCCTCGTCCATGCCGCGCTGACGGCAATAAAACAGCTGATCGTCGTCTACTTTGGAGGTTGTCGCCTCATGCTCAACACGCGACGAGTTATTCTTCACCTCGATGTAAGGCACCGTATGCGCCCCACATTCCGAGCCGATGAGAAGCGAGTCACACTGCGTGTAGTTGCGCGAGTTCTTCGCACGTGGATGCATCGATACAAGTCCCCGATAGGTGTTCTGCGCTTTGCCCGCGCTGATGCCTTTCGAGACGATCCGGCTTTTGGTGTTCTTGCCCAAGTGGATCATTTTCGTGCCGGTGTCGGCCTGCTGCATGTTGTTGGTGATGGCGATGGAGTAGAACTCACCCTGGCTTTCCTCGCCACGCAGAATGCAGGACGGGTACTTCCAGGTGACAGCCGAACCGGTTTCGACTTGCGTCCACATCACCTTGGAGCGATCACCCCGGCAATCGGCGCGCTTGGTCACGAAGTTATAGATACCGCCCTTGCCGTTTTCGTCACCCGGATACCAGTTCTGAACGGTCGAGTATTTGATCTCGGCGTCGTCCATCGCAACCAGCTCAACCACAGCGGCGTGCAACTGGTGCGTATCGCGCTGAGGGGCCGTGCAGCCTTCGAGGTAGGACACATAAGCGTCGTTGTCGCAGATAATAAGTGTCCGCTCGAACTGGCCGGTGTTTTCGGCGTTAATGCGGAAGTAGGTCGACAGTTCCATCGGGCAGCGCACGCCCGGCGGGACATAGACGAAGGAGCCATCGGTGAAGACGGCCGAGTTCAACGTTGCAAAGAAGTTGTCGGACTGCGGCACAACCGAGCCGAGGTACTTTTTGACCAGCTCAGGGTGTTCCTGGATCGCTTCGGAGATCGAGCAGAAGATAACGCCTGCTTTCTTCAGCTCAGCCTGAAACGTCGTGCCGACAGACACTGAGTCAAATACCGCATCCACGGCCACTTTTCGACCTTCGGCAGGTGCATCTTCTGCCCCTTCAACGCCGGCAAGGATCATCTGCTCCTTAAGCGGAATGCCGAGTTTTGCGTATGTTTCCAGCAGCTTGGGATCAACCTCGTCCAGTGACTTCGGCTTTTCTTCCATGCTTTTCGGCTTGGCGTAATAATACTGCTCCTGATAGTCGATCTTCGGATAATCGACCATCGCCCACTCGGGCTCATCCATCTTCAGCCAACGTTCATAAGCCTGAAGACGCCACTCAAGCATCCACTCAGGCTCGCCGTTTTTCTCGGAAATCAGGCGCACAATATCTTCGGACAAACCCTTCGGGGCATAGTCCATCTCGATCTCGGTTTCCCAACCGTATTTGTACTTGCCGGAGAGCGAGCGCACCGCATCGACCGTTTCCTGATCGACGCCGTCTTTTACATCGGTGTTGTCCAACGCTGCCATGTCTGGCCCCTTTTTCAAGCCGCGCGATCGCGGGTTTTACGTTCCTGTTTCAGCCACGCTTCGCAAAAGCGCAGCACATCGTCTTCTGTCGTTTCGACCCCAAGCGAGACGCGCAATGCGCATTCCGCCTGATCGTCGGTCAATCCCATCGCCCGCAAAACCCGCGGGACTTTTACCTTGCCCGAGGAACAGGCCGATCCGCTCGAAACCGCGAACCCGGCAAGATCCATCTGCATCACCTGCGTCTCGCCCTTCCAGCCCGGAGACACGAAACACGAGGTGTTCGGCAATCGATCAAAACCTTTCCCGACAAAAATAGTCTCTTTTGCGCCCGTTGCCAGTGTCTTTTCTAGAATGTTTCTAAGTTTTTCTACGCGGACCCACGCGCCTTGGTTCAGTTCTTCCAAAGCCGCCGTCGCTGCCGCTCCGAAACCGGCAATCCCGGCAACGTTTTCAGTGCCCGAACGCCGCCCCAACTCTTGCCCGCCACCAAGAAGAAGCGCTGATATATCAGTGCCTTCCCGAACAATCAGCGCACCGACCCCCTTGGGCCCGCCGATCTTATGCGCCGAAAGAATCGCAAGCGTCGCCCCGGACCAGGCAAAACTCCACGGAATACGCCCGACCGCCTGCACAACGTCCAAAAGCAGACTTTCGCAACCGATCTCACCATAAGTCCACTCTGGCCCGACGTCGGGCACGGTGACGACACCCGTCTCAGAGTTCGCCAAGCCCATTGCCAAAGTCGCAGGCCCATCCCCGGCCCGGCCCAGATCAAAATGCGCCCAGAGACAATCATGCGCGGTCTCTTGCACGCAGATCGCCCCATGTCGCGCAGCCTCACGCAAAACCGAGGCCGCCTCTGTCGCCCCGCTTGTAAAAACGACTTCGGACGGCTTACAGCCGACCAGTTCCGCCACAGATGCCCGTGCGCGCTCAACCAGACCACGCGCCACACGGCCCTCGGCATGAACGGAAGATGGGTTCCCGACCCGATCCATGGCATCAATCACCGCGCTCCGCGCAACCGGGCGCAGCGGTGCCGTCGCATTCCAGTCCAGATAGGCCCGCTCGCGGCTCATCCATTCACCTGTTTCAAAATATCCCGGAGAGCACGAGAGGCAGCGCCTCTCGCCCACCGCGATGCCAAAGGCAGCGCAATCAGGGCATCAGCGTCACGCGTCATGTCTCGTCCACCAGCTCGAACAAGGCCGGCACCGCTGGACATGGCGCAAGCTCATTCGCCACAATGTCGCTCAGACGTGTTTGATGCAAAAACACATAAACCTGCGCCGAAAGCCCTTCCCACAAGCGGTTTGTCAAGGATTGCGCGCGGCTTCCCGACACCGCACCCGAAGCCCCTGCACCGGTATGTAGCGCCGAAACCGTCTCGTCGACGGCCCCCAGAATATCGCTTACGCGGATCAAGGCGGCAGGTTTGGCCAAGCGATAGCCGCCGCCCGGTCCGCGCACGCTTTCCACAAGGCCAGCACGCCGCAGCTTCACAAACAACTGCTCCAGATAAGGCAGAGAGATATCCTGCCGCTTGGAAATCTCGGCCAGCGACAAAAGCGTGCCCTCCGAGACCATGGCCAAATCTGTCAAAGCCACCATCGCATAGCGGCCCTTGGTGCTCAGCTTCATTGCGCGTGTTTCCTTAACTCATTGACCTTTCCGGCCTAAATGCTTACGTCAGCCGGGATCAGTCGGGGTCTCTTCTCTCCGATTTAGAATGCTTCTAAAGACCCTGACCAATTCCGTCAAGAATTGGCGGGCGCCCGCGGGGCCACAAACACAAATGGGGACTTATGCCCGAAGTTATTTTTCCTGGACCAGAAGGTCGTCTTGAAGGCCGCTACCACCCTCAAAAGACCAAAGACGCGCCAATCGCGATCATTTTGCACCCACATCCGCAATTCGGCGGCACGATGAACAATCGCGTTGTCTACAATCTGCACTACGCCTTCCTGAACATGGGTTTCACCGTTTTGCGGTTCAATTTCCGCGGCGTTGGCCGATCGCAGGGGGAATACGATCAGGGTGTGGGCGAGTTGAGCGATGCAGCCTCGGCGCTGGATTACCTTCAATCGATGAACCAGAACGCCAAGCATTGCTGGGTTGCGGGTTTCTCGTTTGGGGCATGGATCGGCATGCAGCTTTTGATGCGCCGCCCCGAGATTACCGGGTTCATTTCGGTCTCTCCTCCGGCGAACATGTATGACTTTTCGTTCCTTGCGCCCTGCCCGTCTTCCGGTCTGATCATTAACGGCACCGCCGACCGCGTGGCACCGCCGCGCGACACGCA
>JABDQU010000173.1 GCA_013042105.1 Boseongicola sp. | reverse complement strand
AGCTTGAAGACGGTATGTATGTGAACCTCGGGATCGGTATCCCGACGCTGGTGGCCAACTATGTGGGCGACAAGGATATCACCCTTCAGTCGGAGAACGGGATGCTGGGCATGGGCCCCTTCCCCATCGCGGGCGAAGAAGACCCCGACCTGATCAACGCGGGCAAGCAGACCATCACCGAATTGCCGCGCACGGCCTATTTCGACAGCGCACAATCCTTCGGCATGATCCGCGGCGGTAAGATCGCGGCGGCCATCCTTGGTGCAATGGAAGTCAGCGAAAAGGGCGATCTGGCAAACTGGATGATCCCCGGCAAGCTTGTCAAAGGCATGGGCGGCGCGATGGACCTTGTCGCAGGCGTGGGTCGTGTGATCGTTGTCATGGACCACACAAATAAACACGGCGATTCCAAAGTCTTGAAGGAATGCACCTTGCCCCTGACAGGCAAAAGCGTCGTTGACCTCATCATCACAAATCTTGGCGTTCTGGAAGTTGGCCACAAAGGCCTCCATATCCTCGAATGCGCCGACGGTGTGACTCACGATGACATTCGCGCAGCCACCGAGGCGACAATCGTCTGATGTCGGGCGACATCCGCAAGGAAGTCGACGGCTCGAAAGGGCGTTATGTTCTGACCCAGGACGGTGCCGAGGCTGAGTTAACGTTTTCAATCGCGTCACCCAGCCTCGTTATCGCGGACCACACTGCGGTTCCGGATGCATTTCGCGGCACGGGTGCGGGCTTGAAACTCGTCGAGCGCCTTGTCGCGGACGCCAAATCTGACGGGTTCAAGATCATCCCTCTCTGTCCGTTCGTGAACGCACAACGCGCAAAACACCCGGACTGGGCCGACGCCTTCAACGTCTGACAATATTCTGCACGAGCTTTCGCCAAAGCTCGTGTATTAACTGTTCATGAAATCGAAACAGCATCACAATATCGCCCAAATCTGTTGCTAATCGACAGCCAATGGCCATGAGTAGCGTTTCACCTCCTCCCCGCGCATCACGCACATTAACGCCGCATGGGCGAACCCGTGATCTGTTGTTGATCGGCGGACTTGTCGTTCTGGTCCTTGCTGGACTGATCGGCCTTGCCGTTGCAACCGGCTGGGAAGATACGATGGCCGCGCTGAAAAGCCTGTCATTCATTGAAATCGCCGCGCTCTTGGCCCTCAGCCTTGTGAACTACGGCTTGCGCGGCCTCAGATGGCACCTGTTCGCAAACCGTCTGGGCCTGCCAACGCATCTTACCCAGAACATGCGACACTTCCTCGGCGGTTTTGCGATGTCCGTCACACCCGGCCGCATCGGAGAGTTGGTGCGGATGCGCTGGCTTCAACGCGAAACGGCTTGGCCCTTTGACCGCACCGCCCCACTGGTATTGGTCGATCGGGCCTCGGACCTTGCTGCGATGGCGATCTTGCTTGCACTTGCGCTCGCCTTCTCGACCACGGGCGTCGTTGGTGGCGCCCCGGTTGTTGTCCTCGCGCTCATCGCAGCCTTCATTGCAACCCGCCCCCGACTGATGCGCGCGGCGGGCGACACGGTCCACATTGCCAGCGCACGCCGGTTTCCCCGACTATTCGCACGCGTTCGACGCGCGGCGAAATCACTCTCCGCTTTTCAAGGACCAACCGTCCTGCTTGCCGCAGGCGCGCTCGGCGTGATCGGATGGCTTGCCGAAGGCTGGGCATTTCACCTTCTTTTGACCTGGATGGGGGCCGATATCGGCTTCTGGACGGCCGTCGGCATCTTTGTCTTTGCAACTTTGGCAGGCGGCTTCACCGGAGCGCCCGGCGGTCTCGGAGGAGCAGAAGCAGCAATGGTCGCTCTGCTTGTCGGCTCTGGCACACCGATTGAAATCGCCTTGCCCGCTACGCTTATCATCCGCCTCACAACGCTTTGGTTCGCCATCGCCATCGGACTTCTCGTCTTTCCCCTTGCTGAACGACACTCGAAAATGAGTATGCCATGACTTGGAAAACCACTGATTACAGCGGCTGGGGCCGCGTTCATACGGCAAATGGCCCCCTCGCCCGGCCTGAGCGCGCTGCCGCACTTGCCGCGCTGGTTGAAAAAACACCCGCGCCAGCCGTCGGTATGCGCCGCAGCTATGGCGATGCCTGCCTCAACGATGGTGGGCGCATGATCGACATGACGCGTATGGACCGCGTTCTCGATTTCGACCCCGAAACCGGAGAGCTCCACATTGAGGCCGGTGCGCAAATCGGTCAGATGCTGAAGATTTTCGCACCGAAAGGCTGGCTGCCCCCAGTTATGCCCGGCACAGGTTTTGCGACCGTTGGCGGCGCGATTGCGATGGATGTGCACGGCAAGAACCACCACGGAGCAGGCTCTTTCGGCATGCATGTCACCGAAATCACGCTGATGACGCCAAAAGGCCCAAAGGTCCTGACCTCCCAAAAGAACGCCAGCTTGTTCAAAGCCACCATCGGCGGACTTGGCCAGACAGGCCCTATCGTTTCGGCCCGTTTGCAAATGCTACGCGCCAAGGGCGACGTTATGATCGTGACCGAGCGGCGCGTCGAAGCCTGGGACGAATTCCTCGCCCTCCTCGATGCGTCCGAGGCCACTTATACTGTCGGCTGGATTGATGCGACCGCGCACGGTGACCAACTAGGCCGCGGGATCCTCGAAGAAGCCGAAACCGGCGCTGGACTGATCCCGCCCGCCAAACGCGGCAAGCGCATTCCAATTGATGCGCCGGCCATAGCGCTTTCCCCTTCGGTCGTGCGCACCTTCAACGCGGCTTACTGGCGACGCGTGCCGGACAAAGGGCGCACCGTGGTCAAACCGATCGACAACTTCTTCTTTCCACTCGACAAAATCCACGACTGGAATCGGCTTTATGGCAAAACTGGCTTTCACCAGTTCCAATGTGTCGTGCCAATTGAGGCCGCAGACGCCTTACGCTCTATGCTGGAACGTATTGCAGGGTCTGGCCTCGCTTCGCCGTTGGCCGTCCTGAAACGCATGGGCCCCGGACGCGCGGGTCATATGTCTTTCCCAATGGAAGGCTACACGCTCGCCGTTGATTTCCCCAACCGCCATGCCGCTCAGCGCCTTATTGGCGAATTGGAAACAGCAACTGTTCAGGCGGGCGGCCGCGTCTATCTGGCCAAAGACGCACTTGCCGGACCCGAAACGGTTCGTGGAATGTATCCCGAGTTTTCTGCATGGTTAAAAGCCGTCAAATCGGTTGATCCGGACGGACACTATATTACAGACCTTGTCCGACGCCTTGAATTGAGGACTATCTGATGTCGCAAACCTGGATCATCCTCGGGGCCACTTCGACCATTGCCCGCAGCTTTGCCCGTCTCGTTTCTGACCGGGGCGACAGCGTGCTTCTGGCCGGTCGTGATATGGTCGATATGCAAGCTACCGCCACCGATTGCGCCGCCCGTGGTGCACCTTTGGCCGAAACCATCGCCTTCGACGCGCGCGATGCGGCCAGTTTCGCCAAAATCCTCAAGCGCACATCAGATATCGAAGGCACGCTCAGCGTTGCCGTCTTTGTTGGCTCGATGCCGACACAAGACGCCCTGGATGCTGATCCCTCTTTGATCCTTGGCACCGTGACGGATAACTTCACCGGCCCGGCCGAGTTTCTCACGATGATCGCGCCGCTGCTGGAAGCGCGCGGAAGCGGCACCATTGTCGGTGTCGGCTCTGTAGCTGGCGACAGGGGGCGAATTGGCAACTATGTCTACGGCGCTGCCAAGGCCGGATTTCACACCTATCTGTCGGGATTGCGCAATCGTCTGGGACGCAAGGGGGTGCACGTCATGACCGTTAAACCCGGCACCGTTGACACTGCGATGACCTGGGGCATGGACAAGCTGCCGTTCCTCGCTCAGCCGGAGAAAATCGCTTCGGATATCCTGCGCGGCGCCGACCGTCAGAAAGACACACTATATACACCGTTTATTTGGTGGCCCGTCATGACGGTGATCCGGCTCATCCCTGAACGCATTTTCAAGAAGCTTCAGATCTAGCCGAATCAACCGGAAAACCCCCGGTCAGTTGCTTGAAACAACACTCGGCCCAACAAACACACAGCCGTCCGTCACCAGCTCGGGCGGCGTCAGGCAAAGCCCGCGCGCCACATTCCACGCCGCAAGCACTTTTGGAACATAAGCCCGCGTTTCTGCAAATGGCGGAACACCCTCGTGCTTGTCCACCGAACCCTCGCCCGAGTTATACGCGGCAAGCGTCATGACAGGGTCGCGATCAAAGCGTTTCAACAACCAGTCAAGATAGGCAACGCCACCGCGGATGTTGTCGCGGGGCTCAAAACTGTTCCCCACACCAAAACGGGCGGCTGTCGCGGGCATCAATTGCATCAGTCCTTGCGCGCCTGCGTGACTCTCAGCATCGACGCGTCCGGCACTTTCAATGGCGATAACCGCCAGAACAAGTGCGGGCGACACCTCTGTGCCAATGGTAGAAGTCAATATATCGATACCGTGTCGCTCGGAAATCGACTTCAATGTCTGAAGACGTGGTGTGCCGACCTTTGTGGCGCCGCGCTGCACAGCAACCAGAGCATCCTGAAATCGGTCCGCCGGATCGGCACCGATCTTCGGTGAAACAGCCTGCCAATACCACGAGAAATCCACAATACCCTCAGGCACCAGACCTCCGGGCAATTGTGTTGCCGCTGCCGGTCTAGGATCACCGGGGCGCCGCGGCTCCTCTCCCGGCGTGATCCGAAAGACTTCCTCGTCAGGATCAATCTGCACCGTTATTCGTGAAGTGCCTCCGGTTTGCGGCACGCCAATACGCTTAAAGGTAAAATCACCTCCCGCTTGCGTGGTCTGGCCGATACCAGCGGACGCAAATCCCAGAGTGCACACCAACGCACCCACTAAAATTCGAGGAATACACAAAAGATTCATCTCTTTCATTCACTGCCTACACAAAGATGTCGCAAAACCCCGGCTTTGGGGCCAGCCCTTTTTGGGCGGATTGTTCTCAACTCTTGGAAAGTGATGCCATCCCAGCATGCTTTAACGCCGCCTTCGAAACGCCCACAACCTATGAATCCATATTTTTCAGATACTTAGCATAAAGTCACCCTTCCCACCATACCGAACGAAAATTGTACGACACGGGTCAAACTCTCGCCCCAATTCCGGGGCCATATAGCCCCATGCCAAGACGGCATTGGATCGAACGTGAGAGGCCGATCCGCTCAGTCGTCAGGGTTTGATTGTAACTGAGCGTACTCGAATGGAGGGACACATGAAACTGTTCAACGCTTTTCTTAAAGACGAATCCGGTGCCGTAACGGTCGACTGGGTTGTACTTACCGCGGCCATCGTTGGTCTCGGCATCGCTGTTCTGACTTCGGTCGGCAACGGTACAACGACACTGGCTGACACCGTTTCCGGTGAGCTTGCTGGCACAGCAATTCTGACATTCGGCGACTAATTCACCGATCTGAAATCCTAGGAGAAATCACATGAACTTTTTTAACAAATTCCTCGCAGACGAATCTGGCGCCGTAACGGTTGACTGGGTTGTTCTCACCGCAGCTATCGTTGGTCTCGGCATCGCCGTTCTGACATCGGTTGGTAACGGTACAACCACTCTTGCTAACACCGTTTCCGGTGAGCTTGCTGGCACAACTGTTCTGACATTCGGCGACTAATTCGCGCGATCATCAGATCGAAGACTGAAGGCCGCGCTCACAG
>JABDQU010000164.1 GCA_013042105.1 Boseongicola sp. | reverse complement strand
CGATAATGCCGTAGGTCGCCGTGTTTGGATTGCCGAGAACACCGCCGGAGATCTTCAGTCCGAAGAACCCGATGATCTGATCGAACGCCCCGTCCGTTGGCAGGTAGAACCACGAGAAAACGAGGCCAACAACAACCTGGCTGATCACGAAGGGGAAGAAGAAGAGCGACTTATAGAGGCGGATACCGGTGACGGTCTGGTTCAGGAACAGTGCGATAAACAGACCTGCGGGGATCGCGAGGAGGTAGAGGAAGAGCCATTTCAGGTTGTTCCAGAACGAGACCTCGAATTTGCGGTCCATGTTTTGCTCGCCAAGGCCAAGCAGGCGTTCGTAGTTGGCAGTCCCGACCCATGTTTTCTCGCCGAGACCGTCCCATTCGTGAAAGCTGATCCAGAAAGACTGGGCGATCGGAATGATGACGTAGACGGCGAAGAACAGAATGGCCGGTATCAGGAATAGCCATGGTGTGACGGCAATCTCGTTGCGTTTATACCAGTTACGCTGGGAATGCGCATGGGGTTCGGTCGCTGCGGCCATGGCGTTGGCTCCTTATCAAGATCAACACACGCGAAAAGCCCTTGGGGCGGCTTTGCGGATATGTTGCTGAACGAAACGCACCCTCGACAGTGAGGGGGTGCCCGGTCGGACAATGGTCCGACCGGGCGGGTCTTTTACTTGTAGATGCGCTGACGCGCGTCTTCGAGGCGTGCCAGGATGTCGTCCAGATTGTCTGGGAACACCATGAATTCCTGAAGACCTTCCATGCCAACCGAAGCCATCTCGGCTGGGAAGTCACGGTCGAAGAACTGCATGATGCCGCCACCAGCGTTGCTGGAGAGCATCTCAAAGCCCTCAGCGAGGAACTTGTCATCGTCGATCGACGCGTTTGCGTTCACTGGAAGCTGACCAAGTGCGTCGCCAGAGTTGATCTTTGTCTGCACGTCAGGTGACGTCACAAAGCGCAAGAACTCTTTCGCGGCTTCCATGTTCTCGGCGCCGGACGGGATGTGGAATGTATCCGTTGGCGCGTCTTCTGCGTAGTCAACGTCAGGGTTGATGACCGGGAACTGGTAGAAGTCCAGTTTGCTGTCATCAAGGCCACCGTCGCGGAACGCCGCAACCGAGAAGTTACCCATCAGGTAGGCAGTGGCTTCGCCGTTGACCATGAACGGCAGAGCTTCCTGCCAGCTAAAGTTCTGGTGGTCGTCGATGAAGGCACCCATGTCGATCAGCTCGCGCCAGTTGGCGAACGTCTGCTGAACGCGCGGGTCGGTCCACTCAACTTCGCCGGAAGCGAGCTGAATGTGGAAGTCGTAGCCGTTGGTGCGCGAGTTGATGTAGTCAAACCAACCACCCGCTGTCCAAAGGAACTTGGTTCCGATGGTGTAGCACTTGCGGCCCGAATCGAGGATCGCCTGGCAGTTTGCTTTTTCTTCAGCCCAGGTTGCTGGCTCTTCCAGACCCAGTTCTTCGAAGATGTCTTTGCGGTAGTAAACGCCCCACTGGTAGTACGTGTAAGGCACGCCCCACTGAGCGCCGTCCAAAGTCATCGCGCCTTTTGTGGATGCAAGGGCTTCGAATTCCGGTTCTGCCCAGAGGTCGGAGACGTCTGCGAAAAGGCCAGCGTCAACATATGGCTTCATGCGGTTAGCCGCATACCAGTTCACAACGTCCGGTGGGTTCGCAGAAAGCGAGTTCCGGATCTGTGTTTTCCAGGCTTCACGATCAACGATCGTAAGCTCGATGTTCAGGTTGGGGTGCAGCTCACCAAAGTCAGCTACAAGGCCTTCCATAACCGCGCGCGGCGCTGGGTTGGACATATCTGATGTGATTTTGAGATCGCCGGACAAGCCGTGCCCATCTGCGAATGCCCCGGCTGCCGTGATGGCAGTAAGGCCGAGCGCCGCGACGGACGCTTTAAACATGGAACGCATTGGTTTCCTCCCTGAGAGTCCCATTATAATTTGAGTTCCATTATTTGAAACTCGGTTTTGCATATTGAAATCTTAACATGGAATCGGTAAGGCTTGTCAACAGCCGCAACATGAGACGCTGAATTACAGTGCGCGGCAAGGGAGGACTGCATGGCTGATCGTTCGGCCGGGGACGGAACCGTCGGAAAGGCGCTTGAGGTGCTGGATCGCGTTGCTGCGTTCGGTCGTCCTGTGCGGTTCACCGAATTGCTGGACGGCTCTCCTTATCCCAAGGCGACGCTGTATCGGTTCGTTCAGACGCTGACGAATCAGGGCATGTTGTCTTACGATCCCGAGCGCCAGACCTATGCGATGGGGATACGGCTGGTGCGGCTTGCGCATGCGGCCTGGCATCAGTCATCTCTGGCGCCGATTGCGCGACCTCATCTGGACGCTTTGGCCGAAGAGGTGGGCGAGACGGTGCATCTGGCGCAGTTGGACAATGCGCAGGTGCTTTATGTCGACAAGCGCAATGCCAGTCGGCCGGTTGAGATGTTTTCTTCGGCCGGCAAAGTGGGGCCAGCCTATTGCACTGGCGTTGGCAAAGTGATGCTGGCCTATCTGGACGAGGCGATTTTGGCGCCGATCCTTGAGCAGCAGTCTTATCACCGCTTTACCGAGCACACGTTGACGGATGCCGATGCGCTGCGCACTGAATTGCGCGCGATCCGTCAGAACGGTTACGGGTTTGATCGCGAAGAACATGAGCCGGGCATTATTTGCGTGGCTTTGCCGATTTTGACGGCGGGGGGGCGCGCTTTGGGCGCGATATCCGTGACCTCGACGGTGGAACGCAACTCACTGGCGGGTCTTGAAAAGCTCGTCCCTCGTATTCAGGAAACCGCCCGGGCGATTGCGGCCGTGTCGCGCGACTGGGGCTTTCCGGACCAACACACATCCAACAGACAAGTGGAGACCAACTGATGTCAGGCGTAACGCTCAATGAAGTGATCAAACGGTACGGTGATGTTCAGGTGATCCACGGTGTGGACTTGCAGATTGAGGACGGTGAGTTCTGTGTGTTTGTCGGGCCGTCGGGATGTGGCAAGTCAACGCTTTTGCGCATGGTTGCGGGTCTGGAAGAGACCACGGGCGGTCAGATCAACATCGGTGCGCGGGATGTGACGCGGCTTGATCCAAGCGAGCGTGGCGTGGCGATGGTTTTTCAGACTTATGCGCTGTATCCGCACATGACGGTGGGCGAGAACATGGGGTTCGGACTGAAGATGAACGGGCATCCGGCGGCTGAGATCAAAGAGAAAGTGTCGGAAGCCAGCCGGATTTTGAAGCTTGACCCGTTTCTGGATCGCAAGCCTGCAGCCTTGTCGGGGGGGCAGCGTCAGCGTGTGGCCATCGGGCGGGCGATTGTGCGGGGGCCGGAAGTGTTCCTGTTTGACGAGCCCTTGTCGAACCTTGACGCGGAATTGCGCGTCGAGATGCGGGTCGAGATCGCACGTTTGCACAAGGAGATCGGCGCGACGATGATCTATGTGACCCACGATCAGGTCGAGGCAATGACGCTGGCCGACAAGATCGTGGTGTTGCGGCTTGGGGTGATTGAGCAGGTGGGGGCGCCTTTGGAGCTTTACCGTGATCCGGACAACAAGTTCGTGGCGGGCTTTATCGGGTCCCCGGCGATGAATTTCATGTCCGGCACCGTAAAGGGTGGTGTGATTGATGTGCCAGCACTTGGTATGACCGTTAACCCGGACATTACCTTGCCATCGGAAGGAACGGATGTGGTCGTGGGGCTGCGCCCGGAACATGCCGAGATCGACCAGTCCGGCGATACGTTCACCGTCGAATTGACGGAAGCATTGGGTGGTGTGAGTTACGCCTATCTGACCGCAAAGACAGGCGAAAAGCTGATCATCGAAGAACGCGGCGATATCCGTTCGAGCATTGGCGACACCGTCAGTCTGAACTTCGAGATGCGTCGGATCTATGTGTTCAACGGCGAAACGGAGGCGCGTATCCGATAGGCCGGATGCCTCCGGCGGGGATATTTCAAAACAGAAGAAGCGACAATTTGATTCAAATTGCTGGCTCTTTGGGTCTGAAAAATCCCGGGGAATCCGCCGCAGGCGGATGGGGCAGAGCCCCTCTGGCGCTGTCGGGCGTTTCTTGGCAGAAGGCGCGGTATGAGCGCGGATGTGATCATAGAGGACGACCGATGGGCTGCGGTGGAGCTGGATGCTTTGGCGGAGCGCGCTGTTTCGGCGACATTGGGGCATCTTGGGCTTGTTGCGGACGATTGGGATATCGCTGTTCTGGCTGCGGATGATGCGCGTATTTCTGTTTTAAACGAAGGGTTTAGGGGCAAGGCGCAAGCGACGAATGTTCTGTCCTGGCCGTCTGCGGAGCGAGGCGCGGCGCAGGAGGGGGCGCGGCCTGATTTGCCGGAGGGTGATCCGGAATTGGGCGATCTGGCTTTGGCTTATGAGACCTGTGCGCGCGAGGCGGAAATGGGCGGCATTGCCTTTCGGGACCATGTTACCCATTTGATCGTTCATGGAACGTTGCATCTTTTGGGCTACGATCACGTGAGAGATGGCGACGGTGACTTGATGGAAGCGGTCGAAATAGTAATACTTAAGGAACTCGGAATTGCGGATCCCTATTCGGGGGTGGGTTTCGGGGATGTTGGAAAGGATTGATGGGCGACAACGGCGAAGGATCCTCTAGTGCGGCGCAAAGCGCGCACAACGTGGAGGACGATGAGAGTTCAAGGGGCTTTTTTGGGCGCATTCTGGATGCGCTCAGCGGGTCGGACGAGGCTTTGGATGAGAACGGGCAGCCGAGGTTGGTTGCGGCGAGCGGGTCGTTTACGGGCGGGCTTGCGAACCTGACGCGGTTGCGCGTTGAGGATGTGATGGTTCCGAAGGTGGAGATCATCTCTGTTCCGACAGATATCAAGAAAGATGATCTGGTTGAGGTCTTTGCAGACAGCGGGTTGACGCGTTTGCCGGTTTTCAAGGGCACGCTGGATACGCCTGTGGGCATGGTGCATCTGAAGGACTTTGCGTTGAAGCATGGCTTTAACGGCAAGGGCGAGCGGTTTGCGCTGTCGAAGATGCTGCGCCCCTTGCTCTATGCGCCGCCGTCGATGCCGATCGGGGTTTTGTTGCAGAAGATGCAGACGGACCGGATGCACATGGCTTTGGTGATCGACGAATATGGCGGTGTGGATGGTCTGGTCACAATCGAGGATTTGATTGAGCAGGTTATCGGCGAGATCGAGGATGAGCACGATATCGCGGAAGGGCATTTTTGGACCGTTGAGGCGCCGGGGTGTTATCTGGCGCAATCGCGCACGCCGATTGATGATTTCGAGGCCGAGATTGGTGAAAAGCTGGTCGCGCCGGAGATGGAAGAAGAGATCGACACGCTTGGGGGCCTGGTCTTCATGCTGGCAGGGCGTGTGCCTGCGCGCGGTGAAGTTGTGAAGCATCCCGGTGGGATTGATTTTGAGGTCGTCGATGCGGACCCGCGTCGGATCAAGCGGCTTCGGGTCCGGTTTCGCACAGCGAAGGCGGCTGAGTAGGGTGTGAGCAGGCGCCGTCTTATTGGCCTTTCGTTTGTGGCGGGGCTTTTGGCGGCGTTGGGGCATGCGCCGTTCGGGCTTTGGCCTGTTTCCTTGGCCGGATTTGCTTTGCTGGTCTGGTGCGTTGCCGGGGCGCTGCCCCGGAC
>JABDQU010000154.1 GCA_013042105.1 Boseongicola sp. | reverse complement strand
AATGCAAAAACCCCGGAGCCCGGATCTTCGAGCGATACGGACGGTTCGTCCCATCCGCCACCAGATACACACCAAACTCGCCCTTCGGCGCTTCCACAGCGGCATAAACCTCGCCCTCAGGCACGTGAAAGCCTTCGGTATAAAGCTTAAAGTGGTGAATAAGCGCCTCCATCGAGGTCTTCATATCCCCCCGCGACGGCGGCGTGATCTTCCCGCGAGACATCACATCCCCCGGCTCATTCCTCAGCTTCTCACACGCCTGCCGAATGATACTCACCGACTCGCGCATCTCCTGCATCCGACACAGATAGCGGTCATAACAATCGCCATTCGTGCCAACAGGGATCTGGAAATCGAACTCGTCATAGCACTCATAAGGTTGCGATCGCCGCAAATCCCACGCCATGCCTGAACCGCGCACCATCACACCGGAAAAGCCCCACTCCAGCGCCTCTTCCTGTGAGATCACGCAGATATCCACGTTGCGCTGCTTGAAAATCCGGTTTTCGGTCAACAACCCGTCAATATCGGCCAAGGCCTTCGGAAACTCCTGCGCCCATGTGTCGATATCTTCGATCAGATCGGGCGGCAGGTCCTGATGCACACCGCCGGGCCGGAAATACGCCGCGTGAAGCCGCGCCCCACAGGCCCGCTCATAAAACACCATCAGCTTTTCGCGTTCCTCAAAGCCCCAGAGCGGCGGCGTCAACGCGCCCACATCCAAAGCCTGCGTCGTCACGTTCAACAGGTGGTTCAGAACCCGGCCAATCTCGGAATACAAAACCCGGATCAGGCTTGCGCGACGCGGCACTTCCGTCCCCGTCAGCTTCTCAATCGCCAAACACCAGGCGTGCTCCTGGTTCATCGGCGCCACATAATCCAGCCGATCGAAATACGGCAGGTTCTGCAGATATGTCCGGCTTTCCATCAGCTTTTCGGTGCCGCGATGCAAAAGACCGATATGCGGATCACACCGCTCGACGATCTCGCCGTCCAGCTCCAGCACCAACCGCAAAACTCCGTGCGCCGCAGGGTGCTGCGGGCCGAAGTTAATGTTGAAATTCCGGATCTTCTGTTCGCCCGTCAGAGCATCATCAAAATTACCGTCCATCACACACGTCCTTTCCGGCTCCACGCCTCAGGCAAACTGCCCAACGCGCGTTCCGCTGCATCATATTGCGGCGCGAGATATGCCGCCGCCGCCTGTCTTTGATCCGGGGTCATATCAAGCACTTGGCCCACATGCACCGGGGCCAACTGACCCGCCACCCGGGAAATCCCCAGAAAATCGCAAATCCGAGCGAACCCCGGTCCCGCAACCATGTCCTCAAACACTTCAACCAAAAGCCGTGGCACAACCGCCAGCCGCGCCAGAGCCCCCGCATAATCCGAGCGCATCACGATTTGATCTTCCTCACCCCGAAACACACGTTTCAGGATATTCGCACACCGCCGCGCTGTGACCTCACCCGCATCATCCCGACGCGCCGCGATCATCCGCACATGGCTCCAAAGCCGCTCCACCGGATCACGCAACACATAAAGCATCCGCACATCACCCGACATCCGCGCCATGCGCCCCAAACGTTCCGACGGCAAAAGCGCGTAAGCCGGGGTCATATCCCCAACCACCTGCCCCGCCATCACACCGCGCTGCACGTAGTCCAAATACGCCGCCTCATCCTCACCGCGCCGCAAAACCTCAAGCCATTCAGCCCGGTCTGCCAACCGCCGCATCTGCGCCTCGCTCGGAGCCGCCCCACGCGTCGACAACCGCGCCTTCAAAGCCGCCTGCTGCGCCTGATGATGGTCAATCTGACGATCCAGCCGCCCATTTTCCAACGCATCGAAGTAATGCAATTCCTTGATCGCGCGGAAATGACACTCCGGATGGTCCGACAACTGGCGATGCAGCCAGCTTGTCCCCGCCTTCGCAGCGCCCACGCAAAAGAACAGCACCGTCATGAGCGCGGCCCCTCAACGTCTTCCTTGAACGCGATGATCCACAACAAAACCAAGGCAATCGCCGGCATCGCGGCCAGAGGCGCGAAATACTTCGAGATCCCGTAACGCGGCAACAGCTTCCAGAACGGGATCACCAGCAAGGCCACCCAGATCATCGCAAAGAGAATTGGCAAACCGCCGCCCATGATCCCTACCCCTTGGCCTCGGCCTTGTCGTCACCCGGAAGGATATACTCGGCCCCTTCCCACGGCGACATAAAGTCGAACTGACGGTATTCCTGAACCAACGACACCGGCTCATACACCACGCGCTTTTGCTCTTCGTCATAGCGCAGTTCGGTATACCCCGTGGTCGGAAAATCTTTGCGCAACGGGTAACCGCGAAAGCCGTAATCCGTCAGGATCCGACGCAAATCGGGATGCCCCGAAAACAGAATTCCGAACATGTCGAAAACTTCGCGCTCAAACCAGTTCGCCCCGGAATGAACCCCCGTCAGCGACGGCACGATATCTTCCTCACGCACACCCACTTTCAGGCGCACCCGGTGGTTCTGATACATGCTCAAAAAGTGGTAAACCATGTCAAACCGCGGGTCGCGATCCGGATGATCCACGGCCGTGATATCGACCAAAGTCGAGAACCGGCAATTGCTGTCGGTCTTCAAAAACTCGACAAACCCGGGCAGCGACGACTGTGTGACATTGATCGTCAACTCGCCAAACGCGATATCCCACGAGATCACGCAATCGGGCCGCTTCAGCTCAATATGAGTGGCAAGTTCGGTCAGGGCCTCGCTCATTGCATCTTCCTCTTTTCAGACCGTTCGTCCGCGTCCACCGTTGTCGCAACCAGCGTCGACATGACGAACATCGTGTTGAATTTCCGCTCTTCGCTGAACCAGACGCAGGTCGCCACATCGCCGGAAACGACGCTTTCGACCGTCATTGGCGGTCCGCCGCTCTTCAATCGAACGACGTCACCCGGCGAAAAACGCGGCGCATCTGTCATCTCGTAATCGAACCTGTTCGCCGGATTTTGCGCTG
>JABDQU010000143.1 GCA_013042105.1 Boseongicola sp. | reverse complement strand
CGCCAGCCCAGCTTGGCGTGCGCGGCATCCCCGCACTCTTCCTGTTCAAGAACGGCGAAGTCGTCTCGAACAAAACCGGCGCCGCTCCAAAAGCCGCGCTGAAAGGCTGGATCGACGAGTCGATCTGAACCCAAACTCACACCCATTGAGCAAGGCCGCCCCAAACTGGCGGCCTTTTTCATGCCCGATGCTCATTATTGGCCCAAAAATATCCCGGGGGCTTGGGGGCAGCGCCCCCAAAACCTTGCAGTCCCCGCAAGGGACAATCATATGTCAGCGAAGCTCAAGAAGCAGGAGACTCCCATGGCCGACGACCAATTCCCCGGCTGGCACGGCACAACAATCATCGGCGTCCGCAAGGGTGGCGAAGTCGTCATCGCAGGCGACGGTCAGGTCAGCTTGGGTCAAACCGTGATCAAAGGCACCGCGAAGAAAGTCCGCAAACTCAGCCCCGGCGGCTACGACATCATTGCCGGGTTCGCAGGCTCCACCGCCGACGCCTTCACGCTGCTCGAACGGCTCGAAGCCAAACTCGAAGCCACCCCCGGCCAACTTCAGCGCGCCGCTGTGGAACTCGCCAAAGACTGGCGCACCGACAAATACCTGCAAAAACTCGAAGCCATGCTGATCGTCACCGACGGCACCGAGCTTTACGTCGTCACCGGGGCAGGGGACGTGCTCGAACCCGAACACGACGTCACCGCCATCGGTTCGGGCGGCAACTACGCCCTCGCAGCCGGCCGCGCCCTTATGGACAGCGATATGAACGCCGAAACCATCGCCCGCAAAGCCATGGCCATCGCCTCCGACATCTGTGTTTACACCAACGGCAACCTCACCGTGGAAAGCCTGCCCAAATGACCGACCTGACCCCCCGCGAGATCGTCTCCGAACTTGACCGTTTCATCATCGGCCAGTCCGACGCAAAACGCGCCGTCGCCGTCGCCTTGCGCAACCGCTGGCGCCGCAAACAGCTTGGCGATGATCTGCGCGACGAGGTTTACCCGAAGAACATCCTCATGATCGGCCCCACCGGCGTCGGCAAAACCGAAATCTCCCGCCGCCTCGCCAAGCTTGCCAAGGCACCCTTCCTCAAAGTCGAGGCCACCAAATTCACCGAAGTCGGCTACGTTGGCCGCGATGTCGAACAGATCATCCGAGATCTTGTCGAAAGCGCCATCACCATGACCCGCGAGTTGATGCGCGACGAAGTGAAAGCCAACGCCCATGACGCAGCCGAAGCCCGGGTTCTGGCCGCCGTCGCTGGGGAAAACGCGCGCGAACAAACGCTCGAAATGTTCCGCAAAAAACTGAAATCCGGCGAACTTGACGACACCATCATCGAGCTTGAACTTCAGGACACATCAAACCCGTTCCAAGGCATGGAGCTTCCCGGCATGCAGCCGGGGCAGGGCGGCGGCATGGGCATGGACCTTGGCGCGCTCTTCGGAAAAGGCTTTGGCGGCCGCACCGTCAAAAAGCGCATGACCGTCTCGCAAAGCTACGACATCCTGATCGGCGAAGAGGCCGACAAGCTGCTCGACGATGAAACCGTCACCAAGCAAGCCCTTGAAGCTGTTCAACAAAATGGCATCGTCTTTCTTGATGAGATCGACAAAGTCACTGCACGCGCCGATGCCCGTGGTGCCGATGTCTCGCGTGAAGGCGTCCAGCGTGACCTTCTACCGCTGATCGAAGGCACCACCGTCAGCACCAAATACGGCCCGGTCAAAACCGACCATATCCTCTTCATTGCCTCTGGCGCCTTCCACATCGCCAAGCCCTCGGACCTCCTCCCCGAACTGCAAGGCCGCCTGCCGATCCGCGTGAACCTGCGCGCGCTCACCGAAGAAGACTTCGTGCGCATCCTCACCGAAACCGACAACGCGCTGACGCTGCAATATACCGCCCTCATGGGCACCGAGGACGTCACCGTCACCTTCACCCCCGAAGGCATCGCCGCCCTTGCGAAAATCGCCGCAGACGTGAACCAGTCGGTCGAAAACATCGGCGCCCGCCGCCTCTACACCGTGCTCGAGCGCGTCTTCGAAGAGCTCAGCTTCACCGCCCCCGACAAAGGCGGTGAAGAGGTCACCGTCGACAAAGCTTTCGTCGATCAGAACCTCGGCGAGTTGACCAAAAACGCGGACATGTCGCGCTACGTTCTTTAGATGCAGATCATGTGTCTCAATGGATGGGGCGGCAAACTTCACGACCGCCTCATCCCTTACCTGCAAGACACAAACCCTGACGTTCTTTGCCTTCAGGAAGTCGTCCACTCACCCGAAACCGAAAAAGACTGGCTCACTTACCGCGATGGTGACCACGTCTTGCCGCAACGCGCCAACTTCTTCCGCGATGTCGCCAAAGCTCTCCCCGACCACGTCGCCATCTTTTGTCCGGCGGCGCAAGGCATCCTCTGGGACAACGAAACCGAGATCCCCTCGCAATGGGGCCTTGCAACCTTCGTCCACAAATCATTTCCGATCATCGCCCAGCGCCAGTCCTTCGTTCACAAGCAGTTTTCCCCCGACGGATACGGCGACCACCCGCGCTCCCGCTCGGCTCACGCGGTCCGCGTTTACGATTTCACAAACGACACACCTGTCACAATCGCCCATATGCACGGCCTCCGAGATCTCGCCGGAAAAATGGACACGCCCGACCGCGCCACCCAAGCCCACCGCCTGAAAGGCCTCGCCACCAGCATCGCCGAGCCAGACGATCCGCTCATCGTTTGCGGTGACTTCAACGTCGAACCCGGCAGCGAAACGTTCGAGATTCTTGCTCAGGCAGGCCTCACCGACCTCGTCACATTCCGAGGTTTTCCCGGCACGCGAAATTCGCTCTACAAAAAGCCTTCACGCTTTGCCGACTATATGATGGTCAACAATCGCACGCGCGTCCGCGCCTTCGATGTCATCTATTCTCCGGAGGTTTCCGATCACTGCCCGCTGGTGCTCGAAACCTAAAGATCACGCCCCGTGATCCCTCCCCACACAAACATTCGTCTTACAAATCCACCGATCCCACCAATGCTCCGCCCGATCAGAACGCGGCGGCATACGAACCCATGACCCTTCCCCACATCCTTGCAGCCGTCCTCGTCGCCGCCATCTGGGGCACCAACTTCGTCGCCATCGAAGTCCTGCTCCGCGACGTTCCGCCCATCTTCGCCACTGTCCTGCGCTTCTTCTTCGCCGCCATTCCGGCCGTTTTCTTCATCCGCCCGCCAAAAACCGCCGTCCGCAACGTCTTCCTCTACGGCGCCTTCATGTTCGCCGGTCATTTCGGCTTCCTGTTCATCGCCATGAGGGTAGGGGTCACCGCTGGCCTCGCCTCGCTAATGCTGCAGGTTCACGTCTTCATCACCATCGCGCTGGCAATGATCTTCCTGCGCGAGCGCCCCTCGGTCTTTCAGATCGCAGGCGCAGTTCTTGCCTTTTCAGGCATCGCATTCGTCGCAACCCAGCGCGGAGGCGACGTCACCACAGCTGGCCTCTTTTTCCTCCTGCTCGCAGCCCTTTCGTGGGGCACGGCAAATCTCCTCTCCAAACAAATCGGATCCGTGAACATGCTGGCGCTGATCGTGTGGGGAAGCCTCGCCACACTCCCACCGCTGCTCATTTTGTCACTCATCCTCGAAGGCCCGGACCAGGCCCTCGCAGCACTCAACGATATCAAATGGATCACGGTCGCGGCACTCGCCTACATCGTCTACATCAGCACGTGGGTCGGCTTCACCATCTGGAGCACATTGCTCAGCCGCTATCCCACTGCCGCCGTCACACCCTTTGCACTGCTGGTCCCGGTGTTCGGAATGTTCTCCTCGGCACTCGTCCTCGGGGAAAATCTCGAACCATGGAAGTTCGTCGCCGCCGCCCTCGTTCTCACCGGCCTCGCGATCAACGTCTTCGGCCCACGCCTCTTTTCGTTAAGGCTTTCTTCACAAAAGCGGCGTTCGGTGCGTTAACCATGGGGGGCAGCGCGCGGTCGCACCGACGTGATACCGACGTATTACCGACGCGGTACCGACGTTCGATTTTCCCTGTTTTTCCTATTTATTAACGGCGAATCGACCACCGCGCGCCGGGGCGGCACCGCAACACACCGAACGTTGCAAATTCGGCGCTTTCCATTCGGCCAAAAGAGGCACAAAACCACCCCATGTCCCTCGCGAACTTCCTCCGCGAAAACCGCGCCCAATTGTCCGCCGGAGTCCTTCTGACGTTCTCGTCCTCCTACGGCCAAACCTATTTCATCGCGCTCTTCGCCGCCCAGATCATGGCCACCTACAACCTGACCGACGGCCAATGGGGCGGCATCTACACACTTTCCACGACAGCCTCCGCCATCGTCATGTTCTGGGCAGGCGCGCTCACCGACAACTACCGCGTTCGAGCGCTGGCATGGGGTGTGATCCCGGGTTTGGCCCTTGTTTGTCTGGCCATGGCGGCAAACTCCACAGTCGTCGGGCTTGTCGTCATCGTCTTCCTTCTGCGCCTGTTAGGGCAGGGGATGATGAGCCAATTCGCCAGCGTTTCCATGGCCCGCTGGTTCACCGGACGCCGCGGTCTCGCGCTCTCGATTTCCGCAATGGGCTTCGCAATCGGACAAGCCGTCCTCCCGGTCGTCATCGCGGCTCTCTTCACCGTTATGGAGTGGCGCTGGATTTGGGTCGTCGCCGCCCTCGTCATGCTGGCCACCTTCCCTGTAATTCTGCGCCTGCTCGCCACCGAACGCACGCCGCAATCGCTGGCCGAACAAACCTCAACCACAGGGATGAACAACCGCCACTGGACCCGCCCGGACGTTCTGAAGTCCCCGATCTTCTGGCTCATGCTTCCCCTGCTTCTGGGCCCTCCGTCATGGGGTACCGCATTGTTTTTCCAGCAAGTTCACATCGCAGATGTCAAAGGCTGGGCGTTGCTTGACTACCTCGCGCTGATCCCGCTTCTGACCGCAGTCGCCATCGCTGTAACGCTGACATCCGGCCAACTGATCGACCGTATCGGCTCGGCTCGCATCATGCGACTTTACCTGTTCCCGTGGATGATCGGCTTCGTCCTGCTTGCCGCCGCCGACACCCTTTTTGCCGCCGCAATATCCTTCCTGTTCTTCGGAATAGGCACAGGACTTCAGGCCACCGTCATCACAACGTTCTGGGCCGAGTTCTTCGGCACAAAGCACATCGGCTCAATCAAAGCTGTCTCGACCAGCGTGATGGTTTTCGGCTCAGCAATCGGCCCCGGAATCACCGGAACACTCATAGACTTCGGCTATTCGTTCCCAGATCAAATGCTCGGAATCGCGGCATACTTCTTCGTTGCCAACGCCCTTGTCTGGATAGCACTCGCCCGTGCGTCCAAAGCTCTAAGAGCGCCGTAAATATACGTAGTAAGCACCGCCCCCGCCGTGTCGCTGATGCGCTTCGCTTACTTGCAAAACCAATGCACTAAGAGGCGGTCGTGACAGCCAGTCCGGGACCTGATGACGCAACACGCCTGCGCGCACCGGAATGGGACCGTCATCGTTGGTAATGCGCCCTTTCCCCGTAATCACCAGCACCAACCGGCGACCGCGCGCGTGAGAACTGTGAATAAAAGCGTTCAACGCCCCATGCGCCTCATCAAGCCGCATTCCGTGCAGATCAATCCGTGCCTCAGGCTTGGTCTTGCCACGCTTCATCCGCCCAAAGGCTTTCCGGTCCATCTGCAAAGGCGCCGCCCCAACGGCCGACCGCACAGACGGCGCAAGCTTGTGGCCCGGCAATCTGGATTGCGCAGCAGAGCCGACCTCAAATGGTTCAATCGCCTTTGTTTCAGGGGCCTTTCTTGCAGGTTTCTTCGGTTTGTTCGCAAGCAAAACCGGCTTTGACGCGCGCCCCTCCAGCGGGTTCGCTGTCTTGGCAACCCGGTCCCACAGGTCTTTCTCGTCTGGATTGAGCCCACGAGGCGACCGCCGCTTCATCCCCTAATTCCCCGCCATAGCCAGCGCGCGTTGAACGGGCAAAAGTACGATCATCCGCCCAGAATCCCGGACACGCCCCGCAGTTTCGCCCGCCTCATCGCCCGACCCAAAGAAGATATCGGCGCGTTGCGCACCCTTGATTGCCGATCCCGTATCCTGAGCGATCATCAATCGACGAAGTGGAGCCGCGCCGTCTTTCTCAATCCAGACGGGCGCGCCCATCGGCACGAACGCCGGATCAACCGCAACAGAACGCTGTGATGTGAGCGGGCGGTTCATCGCACCAAGCGGTCCCTTATTCTCGGCCAACCCTTCAATCTCACGAAAGAAGATATACGACGGGTTGTGCCAAAGCATCTTCAGACCCTTCCCCGGATTGTCCCGAACCCAGGCTTTGATTCGTTGCGCCGATGCCTCGTGCTCCTGGAATATGCCAAGCCGGATCATCTCGCGACCAACCGAGCGATAGGAATGCCCGTTCCGCCCGCCAAAACCAACGCGCACGACACTTCCATCATCCAGCCGAACCCGGCCCGAACCTTGAATTTGCAAGAAGAATTTCTCAACGGGATCGGTGAGCCACACGATCTCTAACGCACGGTCGGCTAAGACGCCGGACGTTTCGATTTCTTCGCGCGTCAGCCATTTCTTACCACGCGGAACCTCTTCGGGCAGCCGGTGAAGCGGAAACTGGTATGCGCCACCCTGACGTCGAGAGCCCCGTAATTCCGGTTCATAGTATCCCGTGAACAGCGCCTCACCGTCACCAATCAAAACCGGTCTGAATGCTGTTTCAAAAAAGGCCTTCGCAGAACCACCGCTCCGCGCGCCGTCGCAAACAACGTCCCACTCGGCTCCGATATCACCGCAGGTTTCCAAAAAAACCGAGCGCGCGAGATCATGATCATCGCGCGCCCATCCATCCAGGTCTGACCAGCTTAAAAGCCGCGCACCCGCGTCAGCCGATCCCACCGTCAATGCCAGCGCAAGCGCCGCACCAAGCGCACGCATCACTCGCCGGTCGCAACCAGATACCAGTTCGGATCAGATGCACCCATCTTCCGCGAGAAAGTCCAGACGTCCCGCTGACGTTTAATTTCGTTCGGATTGCCCTCAATAATTTCGCCTTCGCTGTTCTTCACGACAGACGTAAGTTCCGCGAGGAATTTCACCGTGACCTCGCCTTCCGAGCTTTCGCGATCAAATTCCGCAGACTTCAGCGTAATCTCCCGCAAACCAACGAAACTTGCGTCGATGCTCAGCCCGTTCGCCTCACGCTGGTCGATCACTTCCTGAAAAGTCTCGGCGACCTCGTCCCCCAGGAAGCTACGCACTTCCGACAAATCGCCACGCTCAAACGCCATCAGGATCATTTCGTAGGCGCCGCGCGCACCTTCAAGGAAGCTGCTTACACCGAATCCCGGCTCCGCCATCTTCATTGCGGCAAGCGCCTTTGCGCTGCTTGAGCCGTCTTCAACGTGATCCGTGATGTCGCGATCCGGCCCGCCTTCGATCACATCAAATTCCGGACGCCCCGAGCGCCGCGATGGTGATGGTCCCGTAACCGGTGGTTTCTCGAAGCCTTCGCGCGTGCCAAGCACGCTGCGAAGCCGCAAAATCAGGAACACGGCGATGCCGGCAAGGACGAGTAGTTGGATCAAAGATGAGCTCATTTTCTCTCTCGAAATGCGAAGACTTGGGTTTTAGCGCGTCAGGCCACATATGTAGGGTCACAAAGGGGCCACGTCCACCGGCGGGCCTGCGACGAAGAGGATCAAATGCGCCTGTTTTTGCTATTTTTGCTCGTGCCACTCATCGAAATCGCCCTGTTCATACAGATCGGCGGATTTATTGGCCTGTTTCCAACCCTCGCAATTGTGATCATCACTGCGGTTTTAGGCACGATATTGGTGCGCAGTCAGGGTCTTGCCGTCCTGAACCAGGTGCGCGGCTCCTTTGAAGAACTGAGTGATCCAACCGAACCACTTGCACACGGGGCGATGATTCTCTTCTCCGGCGCACTCTTGCTCACACCCGGCTTCTTCACGGATGCGGTCGGATTCGCACTGCTCATCCCCGGCGTTCGCGGCAGCGTCTATCGCGCTATCCGCTCCCGCATCGACGTTCAAAGGTTTGAATATGGCGAAAGGCCTCCGTCCCCCAGGGATGATGGAGTCATCGATGCCGAATACGAGGATCTCGACGCGCCGCACCCAAAAGGCCCATCTGGCTGGACCCGCCATTGAGGGTCTCATCTCCCTCTGATAGAGGGAATTCGATTTAAAAAACCGTCACACGGAGAATTCCATGGCCGAGAACGAAAACGGCGCAGCCCCAGCAGCGCCGACGCCGCCACAAATGAAGATACTTGGACAGTTCATTCGCGACTTGTCGTTTGAAAATATCCTGTCGCAAAAGCCGATCGAAGGCGAAGTGCAGCCTGACATTCAGGTTCAGGTGTCGCTGGATGCGCGCAAGCGCGGCGAAGGGCAGTATGAAGTGATCTCAAAGTATAACATCACATCAAAAAACAAGAACGGTGACGAAACGCTTTTCGTGCTCGAGCTTGAGTATGCTGGCATCTTCAAAATCGACAATATCCCGGATGAACAGCTCCACCCGTTCCTTTTGATTGAATGCCCACGCATGACATTCCCGTTTGTGCGCCGCATCGTGTCTGACATGACGCGTGACGGTGGCTTCCCACCGCTGAACCTCGACAATATCGACTTCATCGCGCTCTACCGTCAAACGATTCAGCAGCGACAGCAAGCTCAAGCTGCTGCCGAAGGCGACGCTGCGAAACTCAGCTAAACCGCGACCAAACCGCGCTTTCGCCCATGCCGTCAATCATTGCGGCGTGGGCGGCTTTTTCTTCATCTGTCAGGCGTGAGGGCAGGGGGTTCGGGCGCTGCCCAACCCGCTCGCTTTTGACCGTAACCGCCTGGTCGGCCTGCGCCTCAGACGTCGACAGACCGAAATCCGGCTGCCGACCGCCAATCATCTCTAGATAGACTTCAGCAAGTATTTCGCTATCCAGCAACGCCCCGTGCAAGGTGCGTGCCGTGTTGTCGATCCCATAACGCCGACACAAAGCATCCAGCGACGCAGGAGAGCCCGGAAACTTCTTTCGCGCTATCGCAAGCGTATCAATCGCCTGATCCCAGGGGATCGCAGGCAGTCCAAGCCAGCCCAATTCGGCATTTAGAAACTTGATGTCAAACGCGGCATTGTGGATGACGAGCTTTGCATCTCCGATGAAGTCCAGAAAATCCTGCGCGATCAACTTGAAGACCGGCTTATCCCGGAGGAAATCATCCCCCAGCCCATGCACCTGAAAAGCGTCATCCGGCATCGAGCGCTCGGGATTGATATACTGATGGTATGTATTGCCCGTCGGCATGTGGCGCACCAGTTCAACAGCGCCAATCTCAACGATGCGGTCGCCGGATTGCGGATCAAACCCTGTGGTTTCGGTATCAAGAACGATCTCACGCATGGTTCAGCCTGTCATTAATCTTGCTCAAGACATCATGGACGCCAGCTCGTGCGCCCTCAAGCGTTGATGTATCAATGATATAGTCCGCTCGTGCACGTTTTTCAGCATCCGGTGTCTGCTTGGACAGAATGAGCTTTAGCTTGTCTTCATTCATACCCTCACGCTCCAAAACGCGCTGCCGCTGGACGTTTTCGTCCACAGAAACAACAACAACCATGTCCACATCGCCCTCTGCACCGGTTTCAAACAAAAGAGGCACGTCCACCAAAACGATATCTGCCTTCGCCAGCTCAAGAAAAGCGGCGCGATCCGCAGCCACAAGCGGATGAACAATGGTCTCGATCCGCTTCAGTAAGTCGGGCTCATCACCGATCTTGTCCGACAATACATTGCGACTAACCACGCCGTCATGAACCGCGTCCGGCACCAGGCGCGTAATCCCTTCAACCGCGGCGCCACCCAAGCTGTAAAGCCGATGCACCGCATCATCCGCACTCCAGACCGGGACGCCGGCGTCCCGGAACATCTCCGCTGTCGTCGTTTTTCCCATGCCGATCGAACCCGTCAGACCGATCACAAACGGACGCGTCATGACAATACCGCTTGTCGCGCAGCCTTGTCGACTTCCGGGCGCACACCAAACCAACGCTCAAAGCCGGGTGCTGCCTGATGCAACAACATTCCCAGACCGTCGACGGTCGTGCATCCCATCTGCCGCGCTTCGCTCAAAAGCCTCGTGTCCAGAGGTGTATAAACCAAATCGGTAACAACGGTGTTGCTTGAAAGACCATCCAAAGGAATGCGCATCTCTGGTTTGCCGACCATCCCAAGCGAGGATGTATTCACAACGGTGGCCGCGCCCTCAAGCATATTGCCCGCCTGCACCCAGTCATACACTTCGATTTTCGTCCCGAACTCTTGCCGCAAGGCATCTGCACGGGTCTTCGTTCTATTCGACAATCGAACTTCAGGAACACCACTATCAATGAGCGCCGCGATAACAGCCCGCGCCGCGCCGCCCGCTCCAATCACCGCAGCTGGGCCAGCGGCAGGATCCCAGCTTGCGGCACCCTGCTTCAGGTTCTCAACAAAGCCATATCCGTCGGTATTATCGGCGTGGATTTTACCGTCTTTCCGGAAAATCAGTGTATTCGCCGCCCCAATCAAAGCCGCGCGATCCGTCACCAAGTCGGCAATGGCCAAAACACGCTCTTTGTGCGGTATCGTCACGTTCAGCCCGACAAATCCGGCTTTCGGCAGCGCCCGGAGCGTTTCTTCCAGATCGTCTGCTGCGATCTCCATCGGCACATAATGCCCGGCCAGTCCATAACGGTTCAGCCAATAGCCATGCAACTTTGGCGATTTGGAATGCGCGATCGGTGAGCCGATCACACCGGCCAGTGGAATTCGTTCATTTGTCATCTTGGCAAAGTGCCGCGCAAAGTCAGATAGGACAAGAGTTCAACCAACGGTAAACCCAGAACGGTGAAATAGTCGCCGTCTACCCGCGCCATGAGTCGAACGCCCTCTTCTTCAAGTTTATACCCACCCACAGAATGGCGAACACTCTCCCAATTCCGCTCGATATAGGACTGAAGATAGCCATCCGAAGCATCGCGCATTAAGAGCCGGGCCTGTCCGACGTGCCGCCAAACAGGTTTATCGTCCTCGTAAATAACCGCTGCCGACAGAAGACTATGCCGCTTTCCCCGCATTTCCTTCAACAGCTCCAACGCGTCCTCTGCGCTATCGCTCTTTGAAAGAACCCTTCCGTCAAACTCAAGAACCTGATCACACCCAAGGACCAGACCCTCAACACCCTTGGACGCTACTTTTCGCGCCTTGGCCTCAGCCAAAGCATCGGCAACGTCGCGGGGCTTTGCTTGTTCAGCCAGCAGCGATAACTTGATGGCGTCTTCATCAACCCGAGGCGCAATCGTGTCGATCTCAAGCCCCGCATTTCGCAGAAGCGTGGTGCGAGTCTCCGACTTCGAAGCAAGCGTAAGGTGAACCATAGGTGGACAGACCTGTGCGTAACCCTGTGCGTCAAGCATAGGACATAAATGTGAATGACTGTTCTGGTCGCATCCTATCCACGGTCTTGGCAAGCCCCATGTCGGCCCGACGGATTCTGTTCCATGTGCAAAACCGCTTTTCGATATCTGTGTTTAAAACCCTCTCACAGATTTAGTCCCCGAGTTATCAACACCCGATTGCGAAAGATAACTACTTAAGTATCTGATAATAATGATGTAATATTGTTTTCCACACAAATCAGAGAAGCGCGGTTTTTCTATCCAGAACTGGATAACTCAGGGGATAGAAAAAGTATCCACGGTATCCACAGGGTCTACAAACCACATCATCCTTTTCTTTCTTTATATTATATTATTAGGAAAGAGAGACGGCTAAGAGAACAACATGACTGACTTACTACAGAACAGCTATGAATGGATAAAAGCCCTACATGTGATCTCGGTGGTCGCATGGATGGCAGGGATATTCTATCTGCCAAGGTTGTTCGTATACCACGCGGAGGTTGTCGGAATATCTGGTGAAACACATACGCTGTTTCAAACCATGGAACGTCGCCTCCTCCGTGCCATCATGAACCCGGCTATGATCGCCACGTGGCTCTTCGGTCTCTTGATGGTCGCCACTCCTGATCGCATCGACTGGTCACAAATCTGGCCATGGGCGAAAATGTTCGCTGTGCTGGGGATGACGTGGTTTCACATGTGGTGCGCCAAGACTCGTAAGTCATTTGAGGCAGGCACCAACGAAAAACCCGGCCGTCACTTCCGCATCATGAATGAAGTTCCGACGCTCCTTTTGATCGTGATCGTCGTAATGGTCATCGTCCAACCCGCCTGAGTTTGGTTGACTCAAAGCGCAACTCTCCCTAAATCAACCAAGCGCTGGCCGTCCTGGCCGCTTGTGCGCTTTCCATACTCGATTTTCAAAGCGCGGACGTTTTGTCCGTTCGAAAGGTTTCCATGTCCGACCGTCTCAATCTGGCTGATCTAAAAGCGAAGTCTCCAAAAGAACTTCTTTCCATTGCGGAAGAGCTTGAGATCGAAAATGCATCGACGATGCGCAAAGGCGAGATGATGTTCTCGATCTTGAAAGAGCGCGCTGATGAGGAATGGGTGATTGGCGGCGACGGCGTTCTTGAAGTGCTTCAGGACGGTTTCGGTTTCCTTCGATCCCCGGAAGCGAACTATCTCCCGGGTCCGGATGACATCTACGTCTCACCTGAGATGATCCGTCAATTTGCATTGCGGACCGGTGATACCATCGAGGGCATCATTCGCGACCCGAACGACAATGAACGCTACTTCGCGCTGACGAAAGTTGAGAAAATCAACTTCGAGGAGCCTGAGAAAGCCCGCCATAAGGTCAGCTTCGATAACCTGACACCGCTCTACCCCGACGAGCGCATGACGATGGAGATCGAAGACCCGACGATCAAAGACCGGTCAGCCCGGATCATCGACCTCGTAGCACCCATCGGTAAAGGTCAGCGTTGTCTGATCGTGGCACCGCCTCGCACGGGTAAAACGGTCTTGCTGCAAAACATTGCGCATTCAATCGAGACGAACCATCCTGAGTGTTATCTGATCGTGCTTCTGATCGACGAACGTCCGGAAGAAGTCACCGACATGCAGCGCTCGGTGAAAGGCGAAGTCGTGTCCTCGACGTTTGACGAACCAGCAACACGGCACGTCGCCGTTTCCGAGATGGTTATCGAGAAAGCCAAACGTCTGGTCGAGCACAAGCGCGACGTCGTCATTTTGCTCGACTCGATCACCCGTCTTGGGCGCGCATTCAACACCGTTGTGCCGTCTTCGGGCAAAGTCCTGACTGGTGGTGTTGACGCCAACGCGCTTCAACGCCCAAAGCGTTTCTTCGGTGCTGCGCGGAACATCGAAGAGGGTGGGTCGCTCACAATCATCGCAACTGCATTGATCGATACCGGTAGTCGGATGGACGAAGTCATCTTCGAGGAATTCAAAGGCACCGGTAACTCTGAGATTGTTCTGGATCGCAAAGTTGCCGACAAGCGCG
>JABDQU010000138.1 GCA_013042105.1 Boseongicola sp. | reverse complement strand
CCTTGCAGAAAGACCGCATCTGTCTTGGACACCGCGGCGTCTGGTGGGCTGAAATTGAAACGCATGGCGAGATCGCGCACGGCTCGATGCCGTTTCTTGGGGATTGTGCGGTTCGTCATATGGGTGCGGTCCTGAGTGAGATGGAAACGTCGCTTTTTCCGACGTTGGCTGCACGCACGACCAGCATGCCGGTGGTGCCAGAGGGCGCCCGGCAGTCGACACTAAACATAAATTCACTTCACGGCGGACAGGATGAAACACCCGCAGACTTCACAGGCTTTCCTTCGCCTTGTGTCCCTGACAGCGCGCGGATGGTGATTGACCGGCGTTTTCTGATCGAAGAGGATTTTTCGGACGTCCAAAAAGAGATTCACGACCTTCTCGAGCGGGTAAAGTCTCAGCGCGAAAAGTTCACGTATGACGTACGAAGCCTTCACCATGTGATCCCAACGATGACTGATAAAACCGCCCCCATCGTTGAAAGCACGGCCAAAGCAATTAAAAGTGTTTTAGGGGTCGAGGCAAATTATGTAGTTTCACCAGGGACTTACGATCAAAAACATATCGACAGGATCGGCCGACTAAAGAACTGCATTGCCTACGGGCCGGGATTACTGGAACTTGCACATAAGCCCGATGAATACATCGGCGTTGACGATATGCTGGATGCGGCAAAAGTAATGGGGCTGTGCCTGATAAATCTTTTGACAGATACCGGCGAACAGGGAGAAACGGTATGAAAATCAAAACATTGACAAGCGTGTTCGCGCTTATGATTGCGGCCGGCGCTGCACAGGCGGAAACGGGTTTGATTGTGGGAATCCAACTTGAGCCTCCTCATCTTGATCCAACCAGCGCGGCAGCAGGTGCTATCGATCAAGTGTTGTATTCGAATGTGTTTGAAGGCTTGACGCGTTTCGGCTCAGACGGTTCGGTAAATCCCGGGCTGGCGTCAAGCTGGGACATCTCAGAAGACGGTCTGTCCTACACCTTTTATTTGCGCGAAGGCGTTATTTTCCACGACGGCACCGAGATGAACGCGGAGGATGTAGTCTTCTCGTTGGACCGTGCCCGCGCTGAAGACAGCGCAAATGCCCAGAAAGCGCTGTTTGCCGGTATCGAGACCGTTGAAGCCGTCGATCCTCTGACAGTTCGCGTGACGTTGTCCAACGCGAACGGCGGTTTTCTGTTCAATTTGGCATGGGGCGATGCAGTAATCGTTGCGCCCGAGAGCATTGAAGACATCAAGACCGACCCAGTGGGCACTGGCGCTTTCAAATTCTCAAATTGGGTTCAGGGAGACCAGATCGAATTGGTCCGCAATGAAGACTATTGGGGTACGCCTGCCAACTTGGAAACCGCAACATTCAAGTTCATTTCTGACCCAACGGCTGCGTTTGCCGCGATGATGGCCGAGGATGTGGACGTGTTTTATAGTTACCCGGCTCCAGAGAACCTGCCCCAGTTTGAAGCCGATCCACGTTTCGAAGTTCTAGTTGGGTCCTCCGAAGGCGAAACGATCCTTTCGACCAACAACCTTATGGAACCATTCACGGACGTACGCGTTCGCAAGGCGGTCGCGCATGCCATTGATCGACAGGCGATCATCGACGGCGCAATGTTTGGCCTTGGGACGCCTATCGGTACACACTTTGCCCCTCACAATCCTGACTATGTCGATCTGACGGCAAACTCAGAGTATGATCCTGAGCTTGCGAAGTCACTTCTGGCCGAAGCGGGGTATGCGGACGGGTTCACGACGACGCTGAAATTGCCGCCGCCTTCTTATGCGCGACGTGGAGGAGAGATCATTGCGTCGCAGCTTCGCGCTGTGGGGATTCAAACGGAAATCAGCAACCTCGAGTGGGCTCAATGGCTGGAGCAAGTGTTTCGAGGCAAGGACTTCGGGCTGACCATTGTGAGCCATACAGAGCCATTTGATATCGGAATTTACGCGCGACCGGACTATTACTTCCAATACGACAACCCCGTCTTTCAAACTTTGATTGAAGATTTGACTGCAGAGACTGACCCTAAAAAGCGATCAGAACTTATCGCGATGGCTCAGACGATCATCTCGAATGATTATGTGAACGGATATCTATTCCAGCTTGCCGTTCCTACCGTCGTCAAGGCTGGAGTGGAAGGGATTTGGCCGGATGCTCCGACGCAAGCGATCGACCTGACCGCGGTTAGCTGGAGCCAGTGATTGCAACCTATCGCCCCGGCAAGCAGTCCGCCTGCCGGGGCGGCCCCTTGATATAAGACGCATCCTATGACGCGTTATATTCTGACACGGCTTTCTTCTCTGCTGATCAGCCTGGTCATCGCCAGTATTGTCATTTTCGGCCTGATTGAGATTATTCCCGGGGATCCGGCGGCCTTCATGCTTGGGATTAACGCGCAAGAGGACACGATTGACGCCTTGCGTGCGGAACTCGGCCTAGATGCAAGCCCGATTGCACGGTATTTTGCTTGGGTGAGCGGCATGGTGACCGGAGATTTCGGGACATCTTACACCTATCGGACCCCAGTAACCGAGATGATCGCAGAGCGGCTATGGATATCGCTGCCGCTTGCCCTGATCGCGCTTGCGCTCTCGACTCTGATCGCGTTTCCCGTTGGCATATTGGCGGCTTCCAAGCGCGGTTCAATAACTGACACGGTGATCATGGGTTTTACTCAGCTCGGTGTGGCTATCCCGAATTTCTGGTTCGCGATGCTGATGGTCTTGGTTTTCGCGATCAATCTGAGATGGTTTTCAGCGGGGGGCTTTCCGGGCTGGGATGACGGTCTTTTTGCGGGCCTGAAGGCACTTACTTTACCAGCGATCTCGCTTGCCTTGCCCCAGGCTTCAATTCTTGCACGCGTCATGCGTTCGGCGCTTATAGATACCCTCGACGAGGACTTCATGCGCACAGCCCGGGCAAAGGGATTGACCCAAAGACAGGCGATCAGGCGGCATGCATTGCGCAATGCCATGATCCCGGTTCTGACGATCATCGGCTTGCAGTTCTCGTTCTTGTTGGCTGGCGCAATCATTATCGAGAACGTTTTCTTTCTACCTGGGCTTGGACGTCTCATTTTCCAAGCAATATCTCAGCGCGACCTCATAGTCGTTGAGAGCGTCGTCATGCTCCTTGTCTTTGCGGTGATCGTCGTAAATTTTGCCGTAGATATAGCCTATGCATTGGTCGATCCGAGGCTGAGGCGCAAAGCATGAAAACCTATCAAAATATCGTCCTCGGCGCGCTCCTCAGCGGTATTTTCATGGTTGCCGCCATCGTGTCTTTTGTTTGGATTCCATACGATATCGAGAGCCTGAATATCGCAGAAAGAATGCGACCTCCGACAATGGTGCATCCGTTGGGGACAGACCACTTTGGGCGAGATATTCTCTCGATGGTTATGGTCGGCGCGCGCACGTCGATTGCCGTGGCTCTCGTTGCTGTCGGTATTGGAATGGGACTTGGCGTGCCACTTGGACTGGCAGCCGCAGCGCAAAAAGGAAGCCTGCTGGACGAAATAATTGGACGCGGAAACGACCTGGTTTTTGCGTTTCCGTCACTTCTAATCGCGATCCTGATTACAGCAACGTTTGGGCCGAGTGCTTTGAACGCTATCATCGCAATCGGCATTTTTAATGTGCCCGTTTTTGCCAGACTGACACGCGGTTCAGCGCTCAGTCTGTGGAAACGCGAATTCATCATGGCCGCGCAGGTGAGTGGGAAAAACACAGTCAGGATCTCGGTCGAGCATATCCTACCAAACCTCTCTAATTTGCTGATCGTTCAGGGAACAATACAGTTTTCACTGGCGATATTGGCTGAGGCAGCTTTGTCATACGTCGGTTTGGGTGCACAGCCGCCCACACCCAGTTGGGGGAGGATGCTGGCTGACAGCCAAACAATGATCAGCCTTGCGCCTCATCTTGCTCTCGCTCCGGGATTGGCCATCGTCTTCACGGTTTTGGGACTGAACCTTTTGGGTGACGGCTTGCGGGATGTCTTTGATCCGCGCCTGCGAAGGGAGCGAACGTGACGCTGCTTCGTATTGAGAATCTTTCGCTTAAAATACGCGGAATACCCATTCTGAATGACATTTCAATGTCGCTCGATGAGGGGCGGGTCTTGGGTGTAATCGGGGAGAGCGGGTCCGGGAAGTCCATGACGGCATTCTCAATCCTGCAATTGCTGCCAAAGGGGTCAACGACCACGGGACGCCTATGCGTTGATGGCTTGGACACGCTTGAGGCTTCCGAGGAAGACCTTTGCAAAATGCGTGGCAACGACGTTTCAATCGTGTTTCAAGAGCCGATGACCGCACTCAACCCACTGAAAAACATTGGTCAGCAAGTCGCGGAAAGCATCCTGATACATGAACCGAACACAAAAAGGTCGGATGCCTTGGAACGTGCCCAAGAGGCACTCCAAAGATGTGAGCTTCCTGCAAGCCGTTTCCCAACAACTCTATACCCGCACGAATTGTCAGGAGGCCAACGTCAACGCGTTGTCATTGCTCTCGCCATTGCCCTGAGACCAAAGCTGCTCATTGCTGACGAACCCACCACCGCCTTGGACGTAACAACCCAGGCCGAGATCCTAGGCCTTTTGAAGCGTCTCGTTGAGGAAGATGGTATGGGGCTACTCCTGATCAGTCACGACCTTGCCGTTGTTGCCGACATGGCTGACGACATCGTCATCATGAAAGATGGTCAGATTGTAGAGAGCGGTGCCGCCGCAAGCATTTTTCAAGAATTGAAACATCCCTACACGAGGGCGCTCTATGAGGCGTCGAGCCATGTGCCGGAACGCACGCAGCAAAGCGCTCGGAGGCCTCTGTTGACCGTAAGGGACGTTGTCCGAGACTATCAGCTACCGAGACGTTCCCTTTTTTCCGCCCCGGAACACTTCCGGGCCGTTGATCATGTCAGTTTTGAAGTCTTTAAGGGCGAGAGTGTCGGCCTTGTTGGTGAAAGTGGTTGCGGAAAATCAACGCTGACACGCGCGATTTTGGGACTTGAGCAGATTCAGGAGGGAGAAGTCTTTCTGAATGGAACGGTAATTCAGCACGGGAAGCAGATGAAGCATAGTCTTCGCCGACAGATGCAAGCCGTGTTTCAAGACCCATATGGGTCTTTCAATCCTCGACATCACGTCGGTCGATTGATTAGCGAGCCGCTTCACTTGCTTGGCGAAGCAATGACAACAATCGACAAGCAAGAGACGATTGCGGCAGCTCTTCGCGCGGTAGGTCTTACGTCAGACGATCAGTACAAATACATTCATGAGTTCTCAGGCGGGCAGAGACAGCGCATTGCAATCGCACGTGCCCTTATTGTTGAACCCGAGCTCATCCTTTTGGATGAGGCAACCTCCGCACTCGACGTTTCAATACGCGCACAAATATTGGATCTTCTGGCGGATCTAGCGACGACTCGCGGTTTGACTTATCTGTTCATCTCACACGACTTATCCGTCGTTCGATCAATCACCGACCGTGTACTGGTGATGAGCGCCGGCAAGATCGTTGAAGAAGGTGCCACCAACGACGTTTTTGAGAGGCCGCGGCACGCCTATACGAAAGAGCTTATCGCCGCCTCGCCTACTCTGCCTTAGTGGTCGGAAATGAAGCATCATATGCGTCAGGAAGGCTTGGTCTGACGCTCTCTCGCATAGTCTATCCAAGGCTCCATGCTTATGATCTGCCCCACCACGCCGAGTTTTGCAGCAAGGTCTTCCGCCTTCGCATTTGATAGCTGTTTTAGTGAGCTCACGCCACATTGATGCAACATCCAGACCATACCCGGCCCAATTGCAGGGAGGTCAAACAGGTCACTTTCGGCTTCCGAAGATAGTGCAGATTGAAGTGAGGGTTCCTCTGATTCAGAGGCAGTTTCATTGACGTCAATTGCGAAGGTGATAGCGTCATTCTTCTGAACCGTCTTAGTGTCGGTCGCTTGAACAGATATACGGATTGGTCACTTCAACCCGACACTCACATCTTGAAATGTGGAAACCGCTTTTTCTAGCGTGAGGGGCGCAACTTCCGAGTTGAACGATAGGAAGTGATCGCTGCGGCTGTGCTCATCGAAG
>JABDQU010000127.1 GCA_013042105.1 Boseongicola sp. | reverse complement strand
ATCGAGAGCTTCTCCACCATGTTCCTGAACTACGATCTGCTCGCCCAACGCTGGGTGCGCTACGGTTATGTCTACCCGTTCGGCGAGGCCATTGCAGGTGTTCTCATGGTCGCGGGCGCTTTGGTTTGGATCAGCGCGCCAATAGCGCTCTTTATTGGCACGATTGGCGCGGCGTCGGTCTTCAAGGCCGTCTATATCGACAAACGGGAGCTCAAATGCGCCTGCGTTGGCGGGGCGTCGAACGTGCCTCTGGGGTTCGTCTCGCTCACGGAGAACCTGATGATGATCTTCATGGGCCTCTGGATGCCCGCGCGGGCGTTGGGATGGTTTTGAGGCCGACGTGACATTTGTATGCCGCTTCTAATCCGAAGCGATGCTGCGGGTCGCGGCCGCGTCCAACGCGTCGAGAACCGAAGCCGGGGTCAGCACTTCTGACAGCGCGATGCCCGAAGGGGCACCGGGACCAAATACAATATTGAACGGGATTCCATAGCGGTTGTGCCGCTCAAGAAACCGCGAGATGGTATCGTCTGGGCGGGTCCAGTCCGCTTGCATGGCAATCACCGTCCCATCCCGCAAGCGATCCAGCACAGGACTTCTGTCAAGCACCAGGGATTTGTTGGCTTTACATGTCAGGCACCAGTCAGCCGTGACATCCACGAACACGACATGTCCTTCGGAAACATGCCGGGCGATGTTCTGAGCTTCGAAGGCTTGCCAATGCGACGACGCATTCGCCGTCGCGCCCGGACGCTCGGGCGATGCGATCAGGCCGGCGCTCAGAACCGCGCCAAGAAAGGAGATCGTCAGGAACACGCGGCGCAACATCGGCTTTGGCCACTGCACAGAGGCGCCCAAGACCAAGGCTGCAGTTGCTGCAAACACCCCCGCGGCCGCAAGCGCGCCTGCCACGCCGACCAGAACGAACAGGAGCCAGATTGCCGTCGCCAACAAAAGACAGCCGAGACCGGCTCTGACAAAGAGCATCCAGCGGCCCGGCCGGGGCAGAAGATAGACCCATTCGGGGCGTGCGGCGATCACCAGATAGGGGAGGGCCAATCCAAGGCCGAGGGCCGTGAAAATCACGGCAACGTCCAGGGGTGTCCCTGCGAGGGCGAAGGTGATCGCAGTCCCGAGGAAGGGTGCGGAGCAAGGCGTTGCAAGGACAGCAGCGAGGAAACCTGTGCCGAAATCCGCCGCGTATCCAGATCCTGCGCTGCCGGCTCCCAAGCGGTCCTGCACGGCCTGCGGCAAGGCTATTTCAAAAGCACCGAAGAGGTTTGCCGCGAAGATTACGATCACGACAAACATGAGACTCACGAAAATGGGGTTCTGAAACTGCATGCCCCAGCCGATCGAGACTCCAACCCATTGGAGCGCCAGCAAGACCGCCGCTAGACCCCAAACGAATGTCAGAACACCGAAGGCGGACACCAGAAATCCTTTGCGGGTGATGTCCCGCGATTGGCCGGATGCTTTGAGCACGGAGGCGAGCTTGATCGACAGAACTGGCAAAACGCAGGGCATCACATTCAGGATCAACCCACCCAGAAAGGCAATGCCAGCCACGGCAATCAGCTTGAGAAGACCTGCCTGCGCACCAGCAATGACGTAGGGAGGGGCAGGGGCCTCCGTGGTGAGCAATACGGGGGACGTCACCGCGCGCGCCGTATCCGTGATCGTGATCAAAGGGGCTGGATGCTCCTCGGACCAGGCATTGATCGGGATTTGTGCCCAGAGTTCCGTTCGGTCTTGGTTGAGGCGGATATCCGGCTTGCCGAAAGTGACGAGCGGGCCGAACTCCGGAAAGACATCAACGTCCCGGAATGCGCGTGTGCTCTCTGCGGTCACAGTCAGCGCGGATGCTTGATCGTCAATGGCCGCACTGGAGATCCGGATGTCGCTATCTTCAGGACCCAGCGGAACGCGGTCGACAAACCTGGCGATAAGATCGGCCGAGCCCGTGTCGATTCCAACGCCCTCAGGCAGCGCCAGTGACAAAGCAAAATCGTGGGGCACGCAAACGTCTGAACAGGTGAGCAAGGAAACCCGAGCGCGCAAGTTGAGAGCTTCACCCGCTGTCTCCAAACTCGCGCGGATCGGCAGAACAACCTCATTGGCATAGCCGAAATTCTCGATCCCGAAGGCCTCATAGCGCTCCGGTGCGGGCCAGAGGATGTCCACGGAGCTGAGGTTCGAGGACCCGGCCCAGTCGAGGGCAGGGGCCAGCCCAACCTCTCCAGGCGTCCGCCAATATCCTTTCCATCCCTTCCCAAATTCCAGGGCCAACCCAAGCGAGACAGAGGCGGCGTCTGGGGCAATTCCATCCTCTGCCGAAATCAGCCGCGCTGTAACGGCGGGGTTTGAAAACACCTCTGATTCTGCGGCTGAGGCGGGCTGACCCAAAACGCCACCGAACCAAATGATAGTCAGGATCAGGATCCACCTGCCGATATGGAAGCGCTTTCGCATGCTCAGCGCAAAGAGGCAGGCAAATGGGTGAGCGCCATGCTGAGATCGGTTGTTGGCAAACCGCGGGCAATCCAACCCGGACCTCTACGTGAGCCAAGCATGCCTTCCGAGACGTCGATGAAGCCCGCATATCCGGCCCGTGTGAGGGCGGCCAACAGCCGAGCGCTGCGGCCTCCGGTTGCGCAAATCAGAGCGACGGGCCTTGTGTCGGAGAGGTCCCGCGCCGCAAAGAGCCGCTCCTCGAAGCGGTCTTCATGCATGCTGATTGGCCAGGCCCCTTCCGCGAGGCCTGTGTCCTGCCACTCCGGGCGGGATCTGACATCGATCAAGGAGATGTCGCCATCTGCCAGTGCGGCAGCCGCCTCAGGCGCAGACCAGACCGTCCGGGTCGCAGCCGCAGACAGTCCCGGGGCGAGGGTCAAAGCCGATGACAAAAGCAGGAAACGCCGTCTATGCATCTTGCACCCAGAGTGCGCCGCCTACGGCGGGTCGCGAGAAAGACCGCGCCGACACCGCATTATGCTGAACGACAGGCAATATCCCAACCCTCCTCGCGTTCGAGATCGATGATTTGTCGGATCATCTTATCGCTGATCTGGCCTTGGACGACGGTGCGGCCGATCACGAGCGCCGGTGTCCCGACAAAGGCAAACACACGGGCAAGGGCCGCGCTGTTTTCGAGTTCTCGCGCAATCGCGGCGCTGTTCATGTCGGCGATCAACTGTGCGCTGTCGACACCGAGATCATCCGACAAGCGGACGAGATACTCCTCTGATGCCTGAAACGGGGTCGTCATCAATCGCTCATGGAACGTGACATAAGCCCCTTGTCGTTTGGCCGCCAACGCGGCTTTGGCGGCCAGGTTCGAACTGTCGCCGAGCAGCGGAAGCTCGTGCCATGCAACGGCCACCTGGTCTGGCATGTTCTTTGTCATGCCCGCCAGGCGCTTGGTCTGCACCCGGCAGAACGGACAATAGTAATCTGAGAAAGAGGCGAGCGGCACGATAGATGCCGTAGCGTCCAGTTCACCATAGAGTGCATCACACAGGTCTGCTGACACTCTCTTCAACGCCGCAGCTTTCTGCGCTGTCACGTCGGCACTCTGCGTGGTGCCCAAACCCACAAAGGGGTCAAACCCACCCGACGTTTCGCCCGCAACGTATTTTCTAAATCCAGCCGGTTGATCGAGAGGTTCGAGCTCCAGCGTTTCCGGCAACAAGGCAGGGAGGTTCCTCAAAGCAACATAGCCAATGCCGATGGCGGCTATCGTGAGAAGGGTCGACCGCTTTTTTGCATCCATCTCGCTAAGGGACCAACTTCGTTGACTAAGTAATCATGCGCTACTCCGACTATCGTGGGCCTTTTCCCGCCGTCAACTTTACATTCTGATACAAATCTTCTCGCGCGAAGTTCTTGCCGCACCCTGTGAACAAAGCTACGTCAACGTCACAATGGTTTCAGGTGTCTCATATTTCCTGCGGTTCGCAACCGTGCTCAGCCTAAGCATTTCGTTGGTTATGCCTGGCGTCATGGCTATGGCCGGCTCAGCAGCTGCAGTTCATCATGATCACAGCGGCCCCCAGTCAATGAGCATCGCGCACACCGCAAGTAACCAAATGGACGTGACCCATGTCCATTCGGCGATGCACGCATCGCAGCCCGAGACCCAAGTCTTGCACGGCAGCGACTGCCACACGGCTCTGTGCTGCCACATCGATGCGAAATATGACGGTGTCGACACATCGAAATACGACCCGCAGCAGAGCAGTGCTGTTGACGCACTTCAATGCTGGTCCAGCTCTCTGACACTGAGCGCACCCGACCGTCCACCCCGCCTCTCCTAAAACGTCACCGCCTGCGTATCAGCGGGCATTGGTTCGTTTTGCCTGACGCAGGGAGCGTCAGCGACTGGAGGTTTCTATGCGCGGACGATATGCGGCGCTCTCTGTTCTGGCTCTGGCGGGGGGCTTGGCGGGAGGCGTCTATCTTGAGAGGATCTACCTGAACCCGACAGAGCAAGCTGGCTCCACAGGACCGGATATCCTCTATTGGGTCGCCCCCATGGATGCGAATTTCCGCAGGGACGGGCCTGGAAAGTCGCCCATGGGCATGGATCTGGTCCCCGTTTATGCGGGACAGGAACCCTCCGGGGACCCGCAAGAAGTTTCGCTGGACGCAGCGGAAATCAATGCCATCGGGGTACGCACTGCCATTGCGCGCATGACGGATGTGGCCCCACGGATCGAAACGGTGGGGTTCGTCGGCTATGACGAGCACCTCACCAGCCACGTGCACACGCGTGTCGAGGGATGGATCGAACGACTGGAAGTGCGCGCCGTTGGCGACAGGGTGTCTGAACAGCAGGTGCTCTTTGAGCTGTTTTCACCTCTCATAGCCGCGGCAACGGGCGACCTTGTCCGTGCGGTCGAAGATGGGAATCCACGCATTCTGGAGGCCGCGCGCAGCAAACTCATGAGCCACGGCATGTCCGCACGCCAGGTGGCTGACATCGAGGCTGGCGGCGAAC
>JABDQU010000115.1 GCA_013042105.1 Boseongicola sp. | reverse complement strand
GCGAAGCGCCTGATCGACATTGTTGTCACGAACACTGACCTGCATGTGGTTGTCACCACCTTTCTAGGTTAAAGTTGCAGAATTGCAGGAGGTGGCGCTCTAGCACAGCCGACCTAACTTGTCCACTGTAACGAACAAGACCAAAGGGAACCGACCCATGCGTGATACCATCCGCGACCAGATGCTTGATGCCATTCTGGCCCATGTCCCGTTTGACGGCTGGTCCGACACCGCGTTTCGGGCGGCAATCGTCGATAGCGGCATTGAAAAAGCCGTGGCCGAAACCGCCTGTCCGCGCGGCGCAATGGATTTGGCGATTGCCTATCACCGGCGAGGAGACGCTGCAATGGTGGCCGCGATGAAGGCCTCGGACATGAGCGAAATGCGCTTTCGCGACAAGGTCGCCACCGCTCTGAAACTGCGTGTCGAAGCGTTGGACGACCGCGAAGCCGTTCGCCGTGCGTCGGCGTTTTTCGCGCTGCCTCAGAACGCGGCCGAAGGTGCCAAACTGATCTGGGAAACCGCGGACAAGGTCTGGACCACGCTTGGAGACACGTCGCGGGACGTGAACTGGTATACCAAACGCGCCACGCTTTCGGGTGTCTGGGCGTCCACCGTGCTCTTTTGGCTGGGCGATGAAAGCCCGCTTTCCACCGACACCATGGACTTCATCGACCGGCGGATCGACAACGTCATGCAGATCGAAAAGGCCAAGGCCAGCCTGAAGAAAAACCCGCTCACCAAGCCGTTCATGTCGCTGAAGGACCAAATCCTCAGCAACGTCAAAGCGCCGGACAAATCCAAATTCGCCAACCTGCCCGGCAATTGGAACCGCCCCACCTAACGCACGAAGCCCAGATGACCAAAACCATGCGCGCCATCGAAATCAGCACTCCGGGCGGCCCGGAAGTTTTGACGCTATGCGATCGCCCGATCCCCACGCCCGGTCTTGGCGAGGTCCTGATCCGTGTCGCCTATGCGGGGGTCAATGGACCGGACATACACCAACGCAAAGGCCTCTACCGCGCGCCTGCCGATGCCTCGGACCTTCCGGGGCTTGAGGTTTCCGGCCATATCGCCGCCCTTGGTCCCAACGCCAGCGGCTTCAAAAAAGGTGACGCGGTCTGCGCGCTTTTGCCGGGCGGCGGCTATGCCGAATATGCCACAACGCCCGCCGCCCATTGCCTGCCCGTCCCATCGGCCCTGACGTTCGCAGAAGCCGCCGCGGTGCCCGAGACCTTCTTCACCGTCTGGTCCAATATTGTCATGCGCGCGGGCCTCAAAGGCGGCCAGACTTTTCTGGTACACGGTGGCACAGGGGGGGTCGGCTCAACTGCCATTCAGCTTGCCAAAATGCTTGGAGCACGCGTTTTTGCGACCGCCGGAAGCGATGAAAAGGTCCACCTTTGCGAAACCTACGGCGCTGAGCGTGGCATCAACTATAAGCACGAAGACTTTGTGGCGGTTCTGCGCGAGGCCGGTCGCGCGGACGTCATTCTCGACATCGTGGGCGGGAGCTATATCCAGCGCAATATCAAAGCCCTTAAGGACGACGGCCACCTTCAGATGATCGCCTTCCAGACGGGTGCCAAAGCCGAAATTGGGTTTGGAGAAGTTATGTTGCGCCGCCTGACCCTGAGCGGTGCCACGTTGCGCCCCCAGTCCATCACCGCCAAGGCCGCCATTGCCGAAGAATTGAAGACCCACGTCTGGCCTCGTCTTGAAGCGGGCCGAATCGGTCCAGTCAAAGTGCGCGCCTTTCCGCTTGAAAACGCCGCCGCCGCCCACGTCGCGCTTGAAGCCGACCACATTGGCAAGATCGTCCTTGCCGTCAACGAAAAGGCAACCGCATGACCATGATCCCCACCTACGGCGTCGTTCCCGCCCTCGGCTACGGCACCTTCATGCGCAAGGGCGAGGAATGCCTAGCCTGCGTTGAACATGCAGCCAAGGTCGGCTACCGCCACTTCGACACCGCCGCCTTTTACGAAAACGAGGTCGAAGTCGGCCAAGCCCTCCGCGGCGCATCCGTCCCGCGCGAAGATTTCTTCGTTACAACCAAAGTCTGGTATGACCACCTTGGCAAAGGCCGCGTGCGCGCGTCCACCGAAGCCTCGCTAGAGCGTCTTGGCATGGATCACGTCGACCTCCTGTTGATCCACTGGCCGTCCCCCAACGACGAAGTGCCGCTGGCGCAATATATGGAGGAAATCGCCTCTCTCAAAGCCGAAGGCCTCACCAAGCACATCGGTGTGTCGAATTTCACCAAGCGCCACATCGACGAAGCCATCGCGGTGGTCGGAACCTCGGAAATCGCGACAAACCAGTGCGAATTGAATGTGATGTTCCACAACGAACCCATCGTCACCCACTGCCAGAACGCTGGCATCCCGATGACCGCCTACCTGCCGCTTGCCAAGGGTGCCGCGTCCTCTGGAGGAGAGTTGGAACGCATTGCCAAAAAGCACGATGCCACGGCGGCACAAATCGCGCTCTCGTGGCTCCTCGGGAAAGGTCATATCGCGATCCCGTCGTCGTCCAATCTGGACCGCATCGAGGAAAACTTCCGCGCCGCCGACATCTCGCTCAGCCCCGGAGACACCATGGAACTCGACGCGTTAAATGGCGCGCGCCGGGTCAATCCCGCATGGGCTCCCGACTGGGACGAAGCCTAACGGATCGGCGACAAAAGCGCGTCCTGCATCCTGCAATCGCGCGCCACCGACCCCGAACACAGGCGCGGCTCCAGATCACGCGTCAGACACACCCGAACCTCCTGAATGCGCCCCGCCTTGCAGGTCACAGTGACCCCGTCCGCACGCAGCTCGGGATTATCCTCCAAAAACGCCTCTTCGATCACGGACGCGGGCAGACGCAAATCGCGATCAAAGACCCGGAACAAATCAGAGGTGCGCACACTTCCGAACGCCTCACGCGACACGTCGTAATAGTCATCCGCCGACATCCCCGAACACCGCCCATGCTTGTTCCACTGATGCCACGCACTTCCCGCTGAGCCGTAAAGCCACTCCAAAGCCCGGGTTTCGGCCCGGCTTGGATTGCGCGCGGACGTCGGGCAGTAGCTCGGCCAGCCCTGCTCGTATTGCGGCCAAAGCCCGTGTAAAATCCAGCCGCGATTCTCGTCCGGATCACACTGCGGCGACCCGCGCCGGTCGCCTTCCAGCGCACACCATGTCGGTGACCAACTGAGGGCCAGCACGTAATAATCAAAGTCGCCCGCCCGCTCACCATCGGCAAACGCAAACCCCGCCGACATCAACCACACCAAAAACGCACGCATTTCCTCTTCCCTCCGAGACAAATCGCGACTATATCCCGGCCAACTTCCCCGAAATCGACGACTTGGTCCAGCCGGACCGCCCGGTTTCACCGCGTGGGAAAGATGTGGCAGGAGACGAACACATGAACAAACCGATCATGGCC
>JABDQU010000012.1 GCA_013042105.1 Boseongicola sp. | reverse complement strand
GTCAAAGCCATCCGGCGACGCGGACGTTCCAGGCGCTGCGGATTGCGGTGAATGACGAATTTGGTCAATTGGTCGAAGGGCTGGAGGCGGCCGAAAGGGCGTTGAAGCCGGGTGGTTGGCTGGCGGTTGTGAGCTTTCATTCGCTGGAGGACCGGGTGGTGAAACGGTTCTTTCAGGCGCGGTCGGGCAAAGCGTCTGGTAATAATCGTTACCAGCCTGAAGCGCAGGTTGAGGCAGCTCGGTTTGAGGCACGTAACAAGGCAATCCCTCCAAAAGAAGACGAGATTGCACGCAATCCACGGTCGCGGTCGGCGAATTTGCGGGTTGGTCGGCGGACGGATGCTCCGGCGGGGGCGGTGGACCGCTCAAAGCTCGGTTTACCAAAGTTAACGATGGGAGACGGTTAGATGCGGTCGGTGTTTTATGTCCTGACAGCGTGTCTTGTGATGGTGCTGGCGGTGTGGGCGTATCGGCAGAATTACGAGACGCAAGCCAGCCTGCGCGAAGTGCGTGAATTGCGCGCTGAGATCGCGGTTCTGCGTGAGAGGGCAGGCGTGTTGCGGGCCGAGTGGGCGTATCTCAATCGGCCGGAACGGTTGGCGGATTTGGCCGATATGAACTTTGATCGACTTGGACTTTTGCCACTTCGCCCCGACCATTTTGGCCATATTGACCAGATTACTTATCCAATTGAGCCTTTGCCGCCGATTATGGTGCCGGTTGAGGTTATGAGCCGTTTGAGGGATGGGCAATGACACGCACACCGCTTCGACCGCTTGCAAGAATTCTGGCGGCACGCCGCGCGGGCGAGAATCCAGACAGTATTGAGCGCCAAAATCTGGCGGAACGTCATGAGGCAGAACGCGACGGTGCGCGGGCGCGCGCCGAGGGGCGTTTGCTGGTTTTAGGCGTCGTGTTTTTGTGCGCGTTTGCCATGGTTGGCCTGAAGATGTCGGTGATCGCGGGGTCGGATCCGGTGGAGCCGCGGGCCGCGGCTTCGGGGGCGCAGATTGTGGCTGCGCGGGCGGATATCACGGATCGAAACGGGCGTATTCTGGCGACGAATCTAACGACTCATGCTTTGTATGCGCAGCCTCCGTTGATGATTGAGCCGGAACGGGCGGCTGAGGAATTGGTGAAGATTTTCCCGGATCTGAAGGAAGAGCGTCTGCTTCAGCAGTTCACCGGAGGTCGGAAGTTCATCTGGATCAAGCGGCGCATCAGCCCGGAGCAGCAGCAGGCGGTCTTTGACATTGGCGACCCTGGCCTGTTGTTCGGACCGCGCGAGATGCGGCTTTATCCGAACGGACAGGTTGCTGCGCATGTTTTGGGGGGAGCCGGGTTCGGGCGCGAAGGCGTGTCGTCGGCGGAAGTCATCGGCGTGGCGGGCCTTGAAAAGGCATTGGACGCCGAATTGCGCGACCCCGGTCGGGGCGATGTGCCGTTGGCGCTGTCGCTTGATCTGACGGTGCAGGCCGCGGTTGAGCGGGTTCTTGAAGGGGGCATGCGTTTGATGAACGCCAAGGGCGCGGCGGCTGTGTTAATGGACATTAACACGGGCGAGATCGTGTCGATTGCAAGCCTTCCGGACTTTGACCCAAACGACCGTCCGCGGCCTTTGACGACGGGCGATCCCGGGGATTCGCCGTTGTTCAACCGCGCTGTGCAGGGGGTTTACGAGCTTGGTTCGACCTATAAGATTTTCGCGGTCGCGCAAGGGATTGAAGAGCGGATCGTCAGCCGTTCGACAATGGTGGATATTCAAGGTCCGCTGCGTTGGGGCAAGCACAAAATCCGGGATTTTCGCAATTATGGCAAGGCGTTATCGGTCGAGGACGTGATTGTGAAGTCGTCGAATATCGGGACGGCACGCATTGCACAGAAGATCGGGACCGAGCGACAGCAGGCCTTTTTGGGCGATCTGGGATTGCTGGAAACGACGCCGGTGGAGCTGATTGAGGCGCGCGGAGCGCGGCCCTTGTTGCCAAAGAATTGGTCAGAAATCTCGACGATGACGATTTCATATGGGCATGGAATTTCGGCGTCTCCGCTGCATCTGGCGTCGGCCTATGCCTCGCTTTTGAATGGCGGTCTGAAGGTTGAACCAACGCTTCTTAAGAAAGATTACCCCCGTCCCGGCCGCCGGATTATCAGCGAGGATACGTCTCGTCAGGCGCGCGAAATGTTGCGGCAGGTTGTGACGCGGGGGACGGCATCGTTTGGCGAGGTCGCGGGCTATCGCGTGGGCGGCAAAACCGGGACGGCAGACAAGCCGAAATCGACCGGCGGCTACTATGAAGACAAGGTGATCGCGACCTTTGCGAGCGTCTTTCCGGTGGATGATCCGCAGTATGTTTTGGTGGTGACATTGGACGAACCGGTCGAGACGAGCGGCAAGGAACCACGCCGCACGGCTGGCTGGACGGCGGTGCCGGTGGCCGCAGAAGTGATCCGGCGCGTGGCCCCGCTTTTGGGTCTTGCACCGAGCCTTTCACTGGACGTTGAATCCGGTGCACGCACGGGTGTAACACTGGCTCGAAACTAGACCGCGAGGCGCGACCACAGATGCAGACCCGAGCCAAGACGAAATCGCTGTCCGAGCTTGGGCTGACCGCGCGCAACGCTGGCGATATTCGCGTCACTGGGCTGTCGGTGGACAGTCGAGAGGTCAAGGAAGGCCACCTTTTTTGTGCGCTTCCCGGCACGCAGGTACATGGCGGTGAGTTCATTCAGTATGCCATTCGGATGCGGGCGGGCGCGGTTTTGACGGACCGGGAAGGCGCGCAGATTGCGGCCGATGTATTGGCCGAAAGTGGCGTCCCGTTGATCGTGACAGAGGACCCGCGAGAGGCCCTGGCGTTTTCGGCCGCACTTTGGTTTGAGGCGCAACCCGAGATCATGACGGCCGTCACGGGCACCAACGGAAAGACGTCCGTGGCGTCGTTCACGCGCCAGCTTTGGGCTGAAATGGGCGCCGAAGCGGTGAACATGGGAACGACCGGAATCGAGGGTGCGTTTACGGCACCCTTGCAGCACACAACGCCGGAACCGATTACGCTTCACCGGGCGTTGGCGCGGGTTGCGGATGCGGGGGTCACGCATGCGGCGATGGAAGCATCTTCGCACGGATTGGCGCAGAAACGGCTGGATGCTGTGCGTTTATCGGCAGCTGCGTTTACCAATCTCAGTCAGGATCATCTGGATTATCACGACACTTTTGAAGAGTATTTTCAGGCGAAAGCCGGGCTTTTTGACCGCGTTTTGCCAGAAGACGGGACCGCGGTCGTTAACATTGATGACCCTTGGGGTCCAAGGATGGCGGACATCGCAGAGGCGCGTGGACAGGACCTTTTGACAGTCGGGCGACGCGAGGATGCGGTGCTTCGGATTTTGGGTCAGCGCTTTGATGCGACGGGTCAGGAATGCCGGTTTGATTGGGCTGGAAAGACACGGCAAGTGCGGCTTGGGCTGATCGGTGGTTTTCAGGCCGAGAATGCTTTGGTGGCGGCGGGGCTTTGCATTGCGACGGGGGCAGATGCGGAGGAAGTTTTTGACGGATTGCATGCGTTGGAGACTGTGCGCGGGCGGATGCAGTTTGCGGCGCGGCGCGATAATGGGGCGACGGTTTTCGTCGACTACGCCCATACGCCGGAAGCTTTGGTGACGGCATTGAAGGCGATCCGTCCGCATGTTTTAGGGCGGCTGGTTGTTGTCTTTGGCGCAGGCGGTGACCGGGATCGGGCGAAGCGGCCTTTGATGGGTCGGGCGGCGGCAGATTACGCGGATACGGCGATCGTGACGGATGATAATCCGCGCAACGAGGAACCCGGCGCGATCCGGGCTGCGGTGCTTGATGGTGCGCGTCTTGGCGCTGCTGATGTGAGCGAAGTGGGCGACCGGGCCGAGGCGATCTTACGCGGCGTTGATGCGCTTGGGGCCGGGGATACGCTGTTGATTGCAGGCAAGGGGCATGAGACGGGGCAGGTCGTCGGTGACGCGATTTTGCCATTTGACGATGTGGAGCAGGCGAGCATTGCGGTGGCCGCATTGGACGGGCGCGGGTTATGAGCGCACTTTGGACGAAAGAGAGCGCGCTGGCGGCGACTGGCGGCGCGGCGCAGGGGCCGGATTGGGCGGCAACTGGTGTTTCGATTGATACGCGCACGATTGAGCCGGGCGATCTGTTTGTTGCGCTTTCGGACCTGCGCGATGGGCATGATTTCGTCGCCGATGCTTTGGCGAAAGGGGCGTCTGCCGCACTGGTTTCGCGGGTGCCGGAGGGCGTTGGAGCGGATGCGCCGTTAATCATTGTAAACGACGTGCTGGAAGGGCTGGAGGCGTTAGGAATTGCCGCGCGGGAGCGCACGACGGCGAAAGTTATCGCTGTGACGGGGTCTGCGGGCAAGACCTCGACGAAGGAGATGTTGCGGGGTGTTCTGACGCGTCAGGGGCGCACGCATGCGGCCGAGGCGAGCTATAACAATCACTGGGGCGTGCCTTTGACGTTGGCGCGGATGCCGGAAGATACCGAGTATGCAATCGTCGAAATCGGCATGAATGCACCGGGGGAAATTGCGCCTTTGTCCAGGATGACGCGACCGCATCTGGCGATGATTACGACCGTTGCGGCGGCCCATCTTGAGGCGTTTGAAAACATCCAGGGAATTGCTCATGAGAAGGCGTCGATCTTTGAAGGATTGGAGCCGGGTGGTGTGGCGTTGTTCAATGCCGATATCGAGACGGCGCTGATTTTAGACGATAAAGCAAAGGCTTGCGCGGCGATGCGCATTGGTTTTGGCGCTTTGCCGGGGGCCAAGTTACACGCAGATGACATCCAGCTTGGCGAGATGGGCAGTGTCGTTCGCGGCCGGTTTCAGGGGCAGTCATTCCTGTTTCGTGTCGGAGCACCGGGTCGGCATTTTGCGATGAACGCATTGGCTGTATACGGTGCCGCATGTCTGGTCGGAGCGGACCCGGACGTGGCAGCTTGCGACATTGCCGCATGGAGCGCGCCAGCAGGACGCGGGCAGCGCGAGACGGTTGTTCTGGACCCGGTTGAAGACTGGACGTTCGAGTTGATTGATGATGCCTTCAACGCCAATCCGGCCTCAATGGGGGCCGCTCTTTGGGTGTTAACCGCGGTTAATCCGACAGATGGCGTCGGGCGCATCCGCAGAGGGCGGCGGATTGCGGTGCTGGGCGATATGCTTGAACTGGGTCCGACAGAGTTGGAATTACACGCAGGAATTGCTGACCATCCGGCTATGGAATTGATTGACCGGGTGGAGTGCGTGGGCCAGCGCATGCGCGCACTTTTTGACGAACTTCCAGACGAAAAGCGGGGGCATAGTTTTGCAACCGCAGAAGAGATGGCGGCAGAGGCGCATCACTTGGTAGATGCCGGCGATGTGGTGCTGGTGAAGGGGTCAAAAGGCAGTAAGGTGAGCCTTGTTGTTGATGCGCTCAGAAAACAGAGCGAGCGGCGCAAGACCGCCGCAGACAGGGGACGGACATAGCATGCTCTATTGGCTGACGCTCTTTTCTGACGGGGGTGATTTTTTCAACCTTTTCAGATATATAACCTTTCGAGCCGGGGGTGCATTCTTCACTGCACTGGTGTTCGGGTTTCTCTTTGGGCGACCGTTGATTAACCTTTTGAGGCGGCGTCAGAAACACGGTCAGCCGATCCGCGATGACGGACCCGAAAGCCACATTGAAGGCAAAGCCGGAACACCGACAATGGGCGGTGTGCTGATCCTTGGCGCGGTGGTTACCTCGTCGCTTTTGTGGGCGCGCCTGGATGTTGGATTTGTCTGGATGATCCTGTTTGTGACGATTGCCTTCGGGGCGATTGGCTTTGTAGATGATTATCAGAAAGTGACGCGCAATTCGCATGCAGGCGTGTCGGGACGCGTGCGTCTGGCAATTGGATTTGTGATTGCTGCGGTGGCCGCCTATTGGGCCGTTGGGATGCATCCGGAGGACCTTCAGAACCGTGTCGCAATCCCGGTCGTGAGCGGACTTCTTAACCTTGGCATATTGTTTTTGCCTTTTGCCATGTTGGTGATCGTAGGGTCCGCAAATGCGGTGAATCTGACGGATGGTCTGGACGGGCTGGCGATTATGCCGGTGATGATTGCGGCCGGATCGTTGGGCGTGATTGCCTATACTGTTGGGCGCACGGACTTCACCGAATACCTGGGGATTAACTATGTTCCGGGGACGGGAGAGATACTGATTTTCACGGCCGGTTTGATCGGTGGGGGGCTTGGGTTTCTTTGGTATAACGCGCCTCCGGCGGCTGTTTTTATGGGGGATACCGGGTCTTTGGCGCTTGGTGGCGCGCTGGGCGCGATTGCGGTGGCGACCAAGCACGAGATCGTATTGGGCATTATCGGCGGCTTGTTTGTGGTTGAGGCGATGAGTGTCATAATTCAGGTGCTTTACTTTAAAAGCACAGGCAAACGGGTGTTCCTGATGGCCCCGATCCACCATCATTTCGAGAAGAAAGGCTGGGCCGAACCGCAGATTGTGATCCGGTTCTGGATCATCAGTCTGATCCTTGCGCTGGTCGGTTTGGCAACGCTGAAGGTGCGTTAAGATTAATGAAGATGAACGTCGGTCGTGACCGGCGGCGCGTGAAGATGTGGCAACTGGAGTGAACGACTATGGGTTTCTTGGTGCGGTGGCTGGTGGCGTTTATCCTTTTGGCCGTGACGTTCAACCCGACGGAATTGAACTTTGTGAGATGGGCAAACGAGTCCTGGAATGAGCAGACGTCTTTTGTCGTCTTGTTCGGGCTGGTCTTGCTGGTGATCTACGTGGTCTTCCTGACAGCGGTTTTGCGGGGCATTGGCGCGCTGGGAGTGACGCTTGTGCTGGCCGTGGTGGCGGCCATGGTTTGGGTGTTGCTGGACCTTGGATGGTTGTCGCTTGAAAACCCCGGCGCGATGACCTGGGTCGCGATTTTGGCGCTGTCGGTGGTGTTGGCGGTGGGGATGTATTGGGGCATTTTGTGGCGTCGGATTTCGGGCCAGATCGAAGTTGATGATGACGGAGACATCTGAGCCATGATCCCGGTGCGCGGCGTGAAAGATCGACGGATCGCTGTTCTGGGGCTGGGGCGCACCGGTCTTTCAGCGGCGCGTGCTGTGGCTGCGGGCGGTGGTGAGGCGCTGTGTTGGGACGACGCGGAGGCGGCGCGCGAACGGGCCGTTGAAGAAGGTCTGAGCCTGCACGACCTTGGCCGTCATGACGCCTGGGAAGCGGTTGATGCGCTGATTGTGTCGCCGGGTATTCCCCATCTTTATCCGGCTCCAAACCGCTATGTCGCGGCGGCGCAATTGGCTGGGGTTCCGGTGGACAATGACATCGGATTGTTCTTTCGATCGCTTGCGGTTCCTGAGTGGGATCGCTTTGAGATGGCGCCGCGAGTGATTGCGGTGACAGGGTCGAACGGGAAGTCCACGACCTCGGCCCTGATCCATCATTGTCTGGAAGTTGCAGGACGTGAGAGCCAGCTTGCCGGGAACATCGGGCGCGGTGTTCTGGATATTGATCCTCCGGGGGACGGCGGCGTGGTGGTGCTGGAGCTGTCGTCGTATCAAACGGAACTGGCGCGAGCGTTAACGCCGGATGTCGCTGTTTTTACCAATCTTACCCCGGATCACCTTGATCGCCACGGCGGATTTGGCGGGTATTTTGCGGCCAAAAGGCGCTTGTTTTCGGAAGGTGGTCCGGACCGCGCGGTGATTGGTGTTGACGAACCTGAGGGGCGTTTTCTGGCGGGGCAACTGTCGGAGGGACCGGGGGATGATCGGGTGATACGGGTGTCGTCCGGTCAAAAGCTTGGCGGTGCGGGATGGAATGTCTTTGTGCGCAAAGGGTTTTTGGCAGAGTTCAGGAAGGGGCGTCAGGTGGCCTCGATTGATTTGCGGAGCGTGCGGGGTCTGCCCGGGGCGCATAATCATCAGAACGCCTGTGCGGCCTTCGCAGCGTTGCGCGCCCTTGGGCTGGCGCCGAAACTGATCGAGCAGGGCTTTCAAAGCTTTGAGGGGCTGCCTCATCGCAGTCAGGTCGTCGGTGAGGCGGGCGGAGTAACCTTTGTTAACGACAGCAAGGCAACCAATGCGGAGAGTGCAGCCAAGGCTTTGGCTGCGTTTTCAGGGGTGCGTTGGATTGTTGGCGGGCAGATGAAGGACGGCGGGCTTTCGGCGGTTGCGCCGCATCTGGATGGTGTCTCAAAAGCCTATGCGATTGGACGGCAGGCGGCTGAGGTGGCGTTGGAGCTGAACGAAATGGCCGGAAAGACGATCTGCGAGGTGTGCGAAACGATGGCTGAAGCCGTCAAACGCGCCGGAGTAGAGGCCGTTTCCGGGGAAACGGTTTTGTTGGCACCGGCGGCCGCAAGTTTTGATCAATATGATAACTTTGAGCAGCGCGGAGACGATTTTGTCGCCGAGGTTGCGCGTTCGCTTGATGCGGACAGGACTTAAAACAGGACGCTAGGCCGCCTGTTTTGGCGAGGGAGTGGCAGATGATTAAGCCAGTGCGCTGGGGTGTTTTGGGGGCCGCGAAATTTGCGCGTGAGCAAATGGCACCAGCAATCCATATGGCGAAAAATGCCGAGTTGGCGGCGATTGCGACCTCTGATCCGAAGAAGGCTGAGCCGTTTCAGGCTTTTCAGCCAAGGCTGCGCGTGTTCGATGACTATGATGCGCTTTTGGCGGATGACGCGATTGATGCGGTCTATGTGCCGTTGCCGAACCATCTTCATGTTGAGTGGACGTTGAAGGCGCTGGCGGCTGGGAAGGCGGTTTTGACGGAAAAGCCGATTGCGCTGAAAGAGGCGGAGTTTGACCGGCTGATTGCGGCGCGCGATGAAGCGGGGCTTTTGGCGGCGGAGGCCTATATGCCTGTGCACCACCCGCAATGGCTGAAGGTGCGCGATTTGATTGCGGAAGGTGTGATTGGAGAGTTGGCGCATGTGCGCGGGATATTCACCTATAACAATGCGGAGCGTCCCGAAAACATCCGAAATCGGCCCGAGACTGCCGGTGGGGGATTGCGTGACATTGGGGTTTATCCCTTTGGGACGGCGCGGTTTGCGACCGGTGCAGAGCCAAGCGCAGTGCGGGCCGAGATCACTTGGGAGAACAGTGTCGATACGATCGCACGAGTGCATGCGGCTTTCCCCAAGTTTACCTTTGAGGCTGTCGTGAGCATGCGGATGCAGCTTTATCAGGAGATGACTTTTCACGGGGATCGCGGGATTTTGCGCGTTGGCGCACCGTTCAATCCGCTGTCTTATGGTGAAGCGGAAGTGCAGTTGATCACCGGATCACAAACGCACTCTTGGCGGTTTCCTATGATTAATCAGTACGTTGAGCAGGTTGAAAACTTCGGCAAAGCGATGCGCGGAGAGATCGCCTATCCGGCGCCTCTGGAGTTTAGCCGTGGCACGCAGCGTATGATTGATATGACGTTCGCGGCCGCCGGGGCGGGCGCTGGTGCGTCACCGATTGATTACGCGTAGGCCCGCTGCATTTCGGCGGCTGGTTTTGGCCATTCGCCAAGGCCGAAGTGGATGCGCACGCTTTTGGCACCGGGGAATGATTCCGCCAGTGTGGCGGCGGCCACGACATGCGTTCCCTGACCTTCCTCGGGCGCTTTGAAACGCACAATGATCGGACGGACTTTGCGATTGTCGGTGAAAGCACCGGTTGGCACGGCCACGCGGTTCACGCCTTCTTCGATCGAAGCGCTGACCATGTAGGAAATGCGGCGACCGCTCTGACGGATGGCGTAGGGCAGGTGGTTTGTGTGCGGGACGTGCGGCGCGCCCGTGTCCTTGATCACGTCGAGAATGCTGGCGCGCAGGGATTTCTCATCGGGGTCCGGCTCGGCCATGAACGGAATTTCATCAAGCAAAGTCCGGCATTCCTGCGCTTCGTTTGCGTTGATCTTGCAGATGCGCGAGGTCATGGCGGTGCGCATGCGGCGCGGTGATACGTATTGGGCGGCCTTGGCGTCTTCATCGACCATTTTATTGACCGGCACGCTTCCCGGACGCTTGGCCTTTGGGCGAATTGTGGTCGCGCCGACATCGGTGGGAGCAGTCTGGAGCTCGTCTGCGGCGGTGTAGCCTTTATCGTCTTTCAAAAGTGCATAGGCCGTTGAGATTTTTGCGAATTCATCCGCTGTTCCCTGACCACGGTCGGGATGTTTTTCAAAGGCCAGTTTCTTGTAGGCGGCGCGAATCTCGTCCTGATTGGGATGTCCCTCGAGGCCGAGGACTTCTTGTGCATACGCACGTGCTTGGGCTTTTTCGAAAAAATTCATGACCAAATACTCTTTACTTGCGACCTTGGTCTCCGGGGAAAACGCTTTGGCACGTGCCAAAAAAATCCCGGACGATCCGCGGTCAAACTCACTACACTGTCACGTCTTACTCTTCGACGCTTTATCAGTATTCCATTTAAATGCGCACTTAATTTGACGTAAACTGCTTTTTTTCCCGCTTCATTGTAGCAGATTTGGACATTGTGCGATGGTGGTGGAGGTTTTTGGTTCGAATTGGCTAACGATGGACGGAATTCGGATCAGCTTGCCTTTTTCATCAGACGTCCGGGAAGGTTGTTGGCCCATGCGCTGATTGTGCCTGCGCCAAGGCAGACGACAATGTCGCCCGGGCGGGCCTGTTCGCGCACAAGGCGTTCGAGGTCATCTTCGCTGACAATAGCGCGGGCGTGGCGGTGGCCGTGGCGGATCAATCCGGCGACGAGGTCTTCGCGGGTTGCGCCGGGAATAGGGTCTTCGCCAGCGCCGTAAACCTCGGCGATGCCGACGACATCGGCGTCATTGAAGCAGGAGCAGAAGTCTTCGAATAGTGTGGACAGGCGGGAGTAGCGGTGTGGTTGGTGGACTGCGATGACGCGGGCGTCCGGGTTGTCGCCGACGGCTTGGCGCGCGGCCTTGAGGACAGCGGCAATTTCGACGGGGTGGTGGCCGTAATCGTCGATGATGGTGACGCCGTCGACGTCTCCGACTTTTGTAAAGCGGCGGTTGACGCCTTTGAAATTGGCAAGTGCTTCGCGGATTTCGGCGGCCTTCATACCGAGGTGGCGGGCGACGGCAACGGCGGAGAGAGCGTTGGACACGTTGTGGTCACCGGGCATTGGCAGGGTGCAGTCTTCGATGGTGATGTCGTCTTGTGACAGGACAATATCGAAATGCGCAGTGCCGCCCTGGTAACGAAGATTAACGGCGCGGACGTCAGCCTGAGAGTTAAAGCCGTAGGTCACGACGCGGCGGTCGGTGATGCGCCCGACGAGGGCCTGCACTTCGGGGTGGTCGGTACAAAGGACGGCAAGACCGTAGAACGGGATGTTCGAGACGAAGTCGT
>JABDQU010000112.1 GCA_013042105.1 Boseongicola sp. | reverse complement strand
GCCGTATCAGGCTTGAGCTTTGCGGGCCGCGTGTTTGGCTTCGCGGTCTTCGCGCTGTTGCTTCAGCATGGCAGCATAACGCGGGGCAAAATACTTGGTGAAAGTGCGCACTTCGGGGCGTTTGAGGGCCTGAGGTGAGGTGATGAGCCAGGTGAAGACCGAGAATTCCTCCATAGGTTCGAGACAGACATTCAGGTTTGGAGTGTCCCCGGCGAGGCCGACGCCCATCGGTCCGATGCCGAAGCCGCTCATAACTGCCGCGACGACGCCCTGATAGGTATCGCATTCCATGACGAGCTGGTCCGGGGTGATGCGGTCAGTGATGAAGTTTCGCAGTTTGCTCATACCGCCGCTCATCAGGATGAACTTGTGCCCTGCGAAGTAATCCGGCGAGGCGGGGCATCCGTGTTTTTTGACATAGCTATCAGAGGCGTAAAGCGTGACTTGGGCCTGTGAGATCTTGCGGCAGATCAGGTCGGGGTCGGTGATTTCGTTTGTGTAGCGGAGGGCGATGTCGGCTTCGCCTTTCATCATGTCCAGCGTGTCGGGCGTGGCAAGAAAGTCGAAAGAGATGTCCGGGTGGGCATCGGTGAAGTCCGACAGGATGGCGGCGAAGTTTTCGGAGAAGACTTCTGGCACGCCGGTGATGCGGATGGCTTTGCCTGACGTTGTTTTGAGCGTTTTGGCGGTGTCGGCGAGGGCGCTGGCGTTCATTTCCATCGCCTCGGCGCTGGTCTTGAGGGCGCGTGCGGCGTCGGTGGCTTTGAACCCGCATGTGTCGCGTTCAAAGAGCGTGAGGCCAAGTGTGTGTTCCAGTGCTTCGATGCGGCGGGCCACGGTGGGTTGCGCCATGCCGAGGGTTTTTGACGCGGCAAGGGTCGAGCCCGTGCGCAAGACGGCGAGGAAGACGCGGACGTCGGACCAGTTGGTAAATCGGCTATTCATTTTTGTAGAACAGCACAACGACGGAGCGGATACCAGAGGTTTGCGCAGTGTCCTAGCGTGGGGTTAACAGATTAACGCTCAAGGATTTTTATCATGGCAATGGCTCCCGATTTTCCCTCGCTTTTTTCGTTTTCCGGCGTTTTTTTGCGTCGTCGCCCAGTGGCAAAGGCTGAGACGGCCGATGACGACCGGGAAGCGGTTTGCGCGCGGCGGGACTTTTTGAACCGGGTGATGTGCGAGAATGCTGGCGCGGTTCAGGGCGAGCACGGGATGCAGGCGATGATGTCGATGTATCCGCGGGAGTTTTGAGGGGCGCTTCGGAGGCGTGAGTTCGAGTCTAGTTGTCCAGACTTGCGCGGCGAATTTCGACATGCGCGCCATAGCTGTTTTGCCCAACCGAAAATGGAAACTCGGAGAGTGCCGTCGTGGGTAGAACCGATGTGCCGTCAGTCAGCGCGTTCAGTCCCGGCCAGCCGTCTCTGATCCAGACTGTGCCATCAGGCATTCTGCGTGTGACCTTGGCGCGCGCCGTGAAGGTGCCGCGTGCGTTGCTGAGTTCGATGCTGTCGCCATCGGTGATGTCGCGGGTCTGTGCGTCGGCGGGGGAGATCCAGAGGTCCGGTTCATCTTCACGGTTGGCAAGCGTCGGCAGCGCGCGGGCGTGATCGTAGAAGGAATGAAAATGCGCGAAGGTGCGGCCATGGGCCAAAAGGAGGCCTTTCGGGGTGTTTTCGACGTCTGCGGGCATTGGCAGAGGGGGCAGCCCCATCGATTTGGCGCGATTGGAGTAAAACTCGATCTTACCCGAAGGTGTGGTGAACTTCAGGGTTGGATAGGCGACGTGGGAGACGTTGAGCGCGGCGCGGCCTCCGCTTTCACGCAAGGAAGCGACCGTGGCGTGGCCGGTGGCGGGGTGGTCGAGGGCTGCGTTCATGGCGGCTTCCTGATCTTCCCACGGATAGACGTCTTTGATGCCGAGACGGGTCGCGAGACCTTTGTAGAGGTCATAGACCGGGCGGCTGTCGCCTGCTGGTGCGAGCACGCGGTCAGAGAGGTGGATATGTGTGTTCGTGGATTTTGCGCCGATCTCCTCCAGCCAGATCGTGCCGGGCAGGACGATGTCGGCGGCCTCGCGGATCATCTGGTTGGGGAAGATGTCGTAGGACACGACAAGGTCGGCTTTGGCGAGAGCGGCACGGACGCGGGTTGTGTCCGCAAAAGAGGACAGGACGTTTGAGCCGATGGAGACGAAGACTTTGACGGCTCCGGTCTCAAGCGCTTCGACGATCGCCTCCATCTGGTTTGGGATGTAGGTGCCGGGGAGACGGCGGTCGGCGGCTGATACGTCATTAAAGCCGACGCCGTGACTGCGCCCGCCGTGTCGCGGGCCGATGCCTCCGCCGGGGACGCCGAAGTTGCCGGTCAGGGCAGGAAGGCAGGCTATGGCGCGGGCAGCTTGCCAGGTGTTCGTGCCTTTGTGGAGGGATGAGCCGCCAATCACGATCATGGCAGGGCGTGTAGTGGCGTAGCTGCGCGCCAGTTCGATGATTTGCTCTGCGGGGACGCCGGTTTGCGCCTCGGCCCAGTCGGGGGTCATGGAGTTGATGTGCTCTTTGAGTGCTTCAAAACCGACGGTGTTTTGCGCAACGAAGGCGGTATCGTAGGTCTGCTCGGTGATGATGACGTGCATCATTGCAAGGGCGAGGGCTGCATCGGTTCCGGGTTTCACCAAGATCACATCGTTGGCGAGGGCCGAGGCTTCGGTTTTGCGCACATCAATGACCACCACATGCGCGCCGCGCCGCTTGGCGATTTCCACGTGGCGCAGGGTGTTGGCCTGACTGACGGTATTGGCACCCCAGAGGATCACCATTTCCGAATTGTCGCCGAGGTCCTCCTTGGTCGAGGTTTCGAGTGCGCCGGTGATGCCGACGCCAAACGCGCCGAGCCCCCAGCAGATCATCGCAGGGTTCCAGAACTGACAGCCATAGAGGTTTGCAAACCGGTCCATCTGGGCGCGCTTAAGGCCGAAAGCATAGTCATTGGCCCAGTTCCCATGGCCCTGCCAAAAGCCGACGCGTTCGCGTCCCACCCGGGCCATGTGATCGGCGATGTGGTCCATGGCCGCGTCCCAGCTGAGGTTGGTCCATGCGTCGGTGCCGCGTGTTGTGCGGATTTGCGGCGTGAGGAGCCGTTTGTCATTGCCCACGATCTGATGCGCTGCTTTGCCCCGCATGCACAGGAAGCCCTGACTGTCGGGGTTCGTCTCATCGCCGGTGATGGTTACCTGCTGGTCATCATCCACCGTCACCGCCATGCCGCAGAGCGTCGGGTGGCAGTTCATCGGGCACATGGTTTTGTAAGTCTTCACACGGGGTCCAGTTTGGTTTTGGCTGCTTGTTCGGACCAGCGTAGATGATTTGCGCGGGTGCGCTAGGTGCCGGGGATGTCGAAGGGGAACGTGGGCGCGTATTTGGTGCGACTGTGGTTGGAGGGTTCGCCGTCATTCTCGGGGTCGATGAGGTCTTGTGGTGGTTTCGGGAGTGTGGGGTCCAGCCGGGTTGGGGCGAGGAAGACGAGGTCTTTCGTGAGTGCGACGCCGCGGGTGCGGGCTTCGGGCCAGAGGTCGAGGTAAGGTGCGCCAAGGCAGATCGCACTGGGCGTGCCGGTGGGGAGGCCGCGCCAGAACCAGCCCTTGACCAGGCATTCTTCGCGGCGAAGTTCCGCGTAAAAGACGTCGAGATCTTTGGAGAGTGCTTTCATCAGATCAAGGAGGGCGGGGTTTTCAAAGGCTTTTGGGCGGAGCTGGAATTCGACACGTGTGGCAAGGTAGTTTTGTTTCAGGAAGTGGTTGGGGTGCCATTTGGCGATTGTGACATCGCAGGGCACGCTCATGAAAATCCATGAAAACGGGGTTTTGGCGCGCATGAAGATATCGGGGTCGGCTTTGAAGTCCTTGAGGATTGCGGATGTATCGTCGTTTTCGACCTTGCCTTGCATGGGTTCGTATTGGCCATAGCGCTGCGGCATCGCGGCGGGCAGGACGCGCTGGATGGTATCGAGCATGGTGGCGAAACCCGTCTGGTAGAACCAGTTGGCGGCGTGGAGATAGAAGCTGAGTTCGCCGCCGCTTGCGTCTTGCGGTTCGGTATCGGGCAGGGGGCCGGTCTTGGTGGCCGTCAGGAAGGTGCCGGATTGCTCGTCTATAAGCACGGCTTTGGTTTGGGCGATGGTGTCGGAGAGCCATGTGTCGAAGTTGGCGAGGGCTTCGGGGGCTGGTGTGCCTTCGATGTAGAGGCGGATGAGCCAGCGGCGGCGCTTGCCGATCAGGGGGTGGTAGGTGTCGGGGAGATCTTCGTCTTCGATGCGCGCGGGCGGGTCGGCGGCGAACTGCGCGTTCGGGCCGGCGTCTGGGGGTGTCAGAATGGCCGGTTTGGACAGATAGAGTTCTAGATCATAGCTCATGGTGTGAATGCCGCTGGGTTTGGCCGGTTGTGTCCATGTGTAGCGTGCTCTGATTGTGGTAGGTTAGGCAATCAAGAAGGAGAGCGGTATGGAATTTGATCGGGAATTGATCTCGAACGGGAACCCGATGGAGGCAATTGTGGGCTTTTCGCGCGCGGTTCGGGTCGGGCCTTTCATTTCTATCGGGGGCACGGCACCGGTAGATGCAGACGGCAACACGGTCGGCGTTGGCGACGTTGGGGCGCAAACGCGGCAATGCATTGAGGTGATCAAAGCTGCGCTGGAGCAAGCGGGGTCTGGTCTGCATCATGTGGTGCGCACGCGCGTGATCCTGACGAACATTGATGACTGGAAAGCCGCCATTGATGTGCGCAAAGGTTTCTTTCAGGATATTCGCCCGGTGGACACGATCATGGCGGTCGACCGGTTTGTGAGCCCGGAGTGGCTGGTCGAGTTTGAGGCCGACGCGATTGTGAGCAGCTAGGTGGCTGGGGCTTTTCAGGGCGCGATTGGTGCGTTCGCTTAGGGCGCGAAGATGTCGTTGAAGGTGGTTTTGAGCGCGACGTCCACATCTTCCATCGTGACGGGCAGGCCGAGGTCGACCAGGGAGGTC
>JABDQU010000108.1 GCA_013042105.1 Boseongicola sp. | reverse complement strand
ATGCGACCGAGCGCATGGTGACCGAGGCCTACCGGCATTATCAGCAGAACGATGCGCCCGAGGTGATGGCCGAATTTCGGCGGGCCTATTGCCATGCAGAGGCCCCGATTGAAGCGGTGGCGGTTTTTGACACGGTGAAGTCGCTGGGCTTTCGTGCGCCGTTTGTGTGGCGCTGGGCCGAAGTAAAGCACGCGTTCCACAATCATCGGCTTGGGCGTTCAATCCGGCACGGGTTTCATGCGCTGGCGCTTGATGAGACGCGCGAGGCCTTCAAGCCGGTCCTGTGGGAAACGCGCGAGGAATGGAACGGGAAGATCCAGCAGGTTTGGTTTCGCGGGAGCCATAGCGATGTGGGCGGCCATCTGACCGGGTTCACGGCCGCGCGGCCCTTGTCGAATATCCCTCTTGTCTGGATGATCGAACGGCTTGAGGGCTGTGCTTTGCCTTTGCCGGACGGGTGGCGGGGGCGCTTTGAGATGAATGCAGATGCACCTTCAGTCGGGACGTGGCGCAACTGGGGCAAGATATTTCTGGCGCGCAAGAAGCGAGTGGTCGGGCAGGATCCGAGCGAGCGGTTACATCCTTCGGCGACGGGCCGTTCGCCGCGTGCGGATGAGTTTGAAGAAAGCGCAGTGCTGGACGTCTGAGGCGACAGCGATCAGGCGACTTTTTCGAGGGTTGTATCGGGTGCGAGGCCAAGGGCGTGCACCACGTCACGCGTTAGGCCGGGCTTGTTCAGCGTGTAAAAGTGCAGATGGTTTGCGCCTTCTTCCAGCAAATCGGTGCAAAGCTCGGTGCAGATGGCGGTGGACAGAAGATCGCTGCGCCCGTCGCGTTCAGCGGTTTCGAACATTGCGGAAAACGTGGGCGGGATGCGTGCTCCACACCGCTTGGCGAACCGCCGGGTGCCGCTCCAGTTTTCGATGGGCAGGATGCCGGGGATGATCTCGGCGGTGATGCCAGCTTTGGTGCAAGCATCGCGGAATCTGAGGAACGTTTCGGCCTCAAAGAAGAATTGAGTAATGGCGTTTGTCGCACCTGCGTCGATTTTGCGTTTCAGCCAGTCGATGTCGGCGTTTGCGTGCGCGGCTTCGGGGTGCCTGTCGGGGTAGGCACCGACGGTGATCTCGAATTGGCCGGTTTCGGCGAGGGCCGCGACCAGTTCGGGCGCGTCCGTGAACCCGTCGGGATGAGCGCTAAAGGATTGCGCGCCTTTTGGTGGATCACCGCGCAGGGCGACGATGCGCTTGACGCCGGACTTGGCGTAACTCTCTGCAATCTCAAGCGTTTCTTCACGGGAGGCATCAACGCATGTGAGGTGTGCCGCAACGTCCAGACCCATGTGAGTGCCAAGCGTCTCGACGGCTTCGTGGGTCAGTTTGCGGGTCGTGCCGCCGGCTCCGTAGGTGACCGAAACAAACGCCGGATCGAGATGTGCAAGCGTGCTGACCGTGTCCCAAAGCCTGAAAGAGGCTTCGAGGGATTGGGGTGGAAAAAACTCGAATGAAATCGTGGGCTGAGACATGGCGATACTCCTTGATCGGCTTGTCCCACAGGTCGAATTGTGAAACAAATTCATAATTCTCACTAAGTTTATGAGGTGCGCTCAATTATGCACATTGAATTTCGACATTTGCGGACCATTCGGGCGATCCATTCTGCGGGCGGGCTGGCGCGGGCGGCGGATGTTTTGAACATCACGCAGTCGGCGCTCAGTCATCAGGTGAAGGGCTTGGAGGAGCAGGTGGGGGTCGAGTTGTTTGTGCGTAGATCAAAGCCGTTGAAGTTGTCGTCGGCTGGCAAGCGGCTGTTGGCTTTGGCCGAGAAGGTGTTGCCGGAACTTGAGGCGATGGAGGATGATTTTCGCAATTTGCAGTCGGGCAAATCGGGACGGCTTCATATCGCAATTGAGTGTCACGCGTGTTTTGAGTGGTTGTTTCCGGTGCTGGAGGAATTTCGCAAGGCCTGGCCGGACGTGGATGTCGATATCCGGCCGGGATTGGCCTTTGATGCCTTGCCCGCCTTGGCACGCGAAGAGGTCGATCTGGTGGTGTCGTCGGACCCTGAGGATTTGGGCGATGTGACGTTTACGCCGTTGTTTGACTACGAGCCGGTTTTTGTGGCGTCGGCGCAGCATGATTTGGCGGCGAAACCCTATGTTGAGGCGGAAGATTTTCGCGACGAGTTGTTGATTACCTATCCGGTCGAGCGGTCGCGGTTGGATATCTTTTCCGAGTTGCTGACGCCTGCGAAGGTCGAGCCGCGCGCGGTGCGGCAGGTTGAGTTGACGGCTGTGATCTTGTTGTTGGTGGCGTCCAACCGGGGCGTGGCAGTGCTGCCGGACTGGGTGGTTCGCGAGGTGCGCTATCATTCGGATTATGTGACCCGTCAGGTGACGAAGGATGGTTTAAGCAAGCGGCTCTATGCGGCGACGCGCAGTGATGAAACGACTAAGCCCTTTATGGCGCATCTGTTGAAACTGGCCCGCAAGGTTCCGATGCAGTTGCAGCGCGAGGGTTCGGTTTCCTGATAGGAAACCTATTGTTTCCAGTGACTTGCTTTCTTTACCAGCGTCAAGCCAGGGCGTAGGCTGGACGTCTGGTTTGGTGCGAGTGGGGGCGGTATGGCAAAACGAGAGTCGAAAACGGCTGACGCGATATTGGACGCCTCGCGTGCCATTGTTCGCGATCTCGGCCCCGATAAGCTGACGTTCGAGGCGATTGCCGGACGGGTCGGGGTGTCGAAACAGGCGGTGATTTACTGGTATCCGAACAAGGCGCGATTGCTGGAGGCATTGGTGCGCCCCGCGCTGGAAGCTGAAGCGGCCGCGGGGACCTTGGCGTTCGGGCCTTCGACGCCTCCTGACGAGGCCTTGCGCGGGGTGATCGAGGCATTGGCGGTGTTCCATATGTCCGACCTTGACCGGTTCCGCCTGATGTATGTGACGCCTCAGATCGGACAGCGCGCGGGGCGGGACGGTGCGATGTTAACCACGTTGGGGCGGATGCATCCGGCCACAACCGAGATGTATGACGCATTGGCGGAATGCCTTGTGTCTGGAGGGCGATATCGTCGAATGGTCGAGGCACGGCGCGCGGCGGTTGCGGTGCATACAGCTCTTTTGGGGTTGTTGTTGCGGATGGCGATGGCAGACACGTTGAACGCGCCTTTGCGTCACCGCGATGATGCTTTGGTGGAAGCTCTTTTAGGTGTGATCGCGCCAAAGGCGGCCTGACCCTTGTGTCTGACGCTGTGATGCCTAGCTTGGCCATAACAAGCAAAGCGGAGGCAGAGGCATGGCGCGGATCGGTGTGACGGGAATGGGAACAATGGGCGCGGCCCTTGCGCTCAACATTGCAGATAACGCATTTGATATTGCGGTGCACAACCGCTCGCCCGAGAAAACGCGTGCGGTTCTTGCGGGTGCAGGCGAACTGACTGAACGTCTTGTGCCGGCTGAAAGTCTTGAGGAATTCGTTGGTTCGTTAACCAAGCCGCGGGCTGTGTTAATAATGGTAAACGCCAATGCTGTAGATGCGGTGATTGAGGATCTTATGCCGCTTCTGGAACCGGGCGATCTGATCGTTGATGCAGGCAATGCCAACTTCAACGACACGCGGCGACGCGCGAACTCGGTCGAGGACGCGGGCCTTTTGTTTCTGGGGGTGGGTGTCTCTGGCGGCGAAGAGGGCGCGCGGTTCGGACCGTCAATTATGGTTGGTGGGACGCCCGAGGCCTATGCGCCGATCAAGGACATCATCGAGGCGATTGCGGCGAAGTTCGAGGGCGATCCTTGTGCGGATTTTCTGGGCACGGATGGTGCCGGGCATTTTGTGAAAACGGTTCATAACGGCATCGAATATGCGGATATGCAATTGATCGCCGAGGCCTATGGTTTGCTGCGCGCAGACGGGCGCGACATGGGCGAGATGGCCGCACTTTTCGGGCAATGGAATGAAGGATCACTGCAGTCCTATCTTATTGAGATTACGTCCGAAATCCTGAAGGTGCGTGATCGCGATACGGGCAAGCCGATTGTGGATGTGATCCTTGATCAAGCAGGGCAAAAGGGCACCGGACGATGGACTGTGATCGAGGCTTTGAAGATGGGGCAATCGGCGACGGCAATTGAAAGTGCTGTCGCCGCGCGGTCGTGGTCGGCGCTGAGCGAAACGCGTGAGGCGGCCGAAGCGGCGTTTCCGGTGACCGGAGGCGTTGCAAGCGTGTCGGACAGCGACATGGAGGCGGCGCTGTTGGCGACGCGCATCCTGACTTATGGACAGGGGATGGCGCTTTTGGCGGCCGCGTCGGATGAATTTGACTGGTCTCTGGATTTGGCGCGCGTGGCCGAGATTTGGCGAGCGGGTTGCATTATCCGATCGTCACTTCTGGATGATATTTCATCAGCAGTTCGCGATGAGTTGCCGCACGGTCAGTTGATGCTGGCACCTGCGTTTGTGGCGCGGTTGAACGAAACGATCCCGGCTTTGCGGCGTGTCGTGACGGCCGCAATGGTTAACGGTCAATCGGTTCCGGCCATGGCGGCGTCTTTGTCGTTTTTCGACACGCTACGGCGCGCTCGTGGGACGACGGACCTTATTCAGGCGCAGCGCGATTTCTTTGGACGCCACGGGTTCAAGCGCGTGGATCGGGACGGGGACGGGTTTCACGGGCCCTGGGCAGATTGAGCCGCAGGGCCCGCGCGCAGAGGCCTTATCCGCGCATTTTTTTCATGATCATGCCAACCACGACCTGAACGACAAGACCGGCGACACCACCGCCGACGAGGTTGCTGGCCATGCTTGCAATATCGAGACCACCGGCAGCTGCCGCGCCTGATCCAAGAAGACCGCCGAGAAGCTGGCCCCCGCCAACACCGCCAACCGCACCTGCGATCATATTGCCGATATTGCCCATATCGGCACCTTTGACAGCCTTGCCGCCGCCGATGCCGCCCGCAGCGCCACCTATGAGTTGTGCAATGAGTTGTTCCACGCTTTAGCTCCTGAGTTTGTTAAATGGTCCCCGCTGTTCATTATTCTTAACGCCGGAAAGATGGCGGGTCACGGAGATTACGTTGGGGCCGGGCAAAGATGTGCAACTGGTTTTAGGGCTTGCTCAAGCGTCGTGGCTTCCGTACATGGCGTCGATCATTGAAAAGGGTGTCCCGATGCAAGGTAGCGCAAATCTGAACGTCATGACTGCGACCGCGCGTAAGGCGGGCCGCTCGCTTAGCAAGGATTTTCGTGAAGTCGAAAACCTGCAGGTATCGACCAAGGGTGCCGGTGATTTTGTCAGCCGTGCGGACATCCGCGCCGAAGAGATTATTCGCGAAGAACTGATGGCCGCGCGCCCGAATTACGGCTGGGTCGGCGAAGAAAGTGAGCCTGTTGAGGGCAAGGACCCGACGCGGCGCTGGATCGTGGATCCGCTGGATGGCACGACCAACTTCTTGCACGGGTTGCCGCATTGGGCGGTGTCGATTGCCCTTGAACACAAGGGTGAGATCGTCTCGGCGGTTGTCTATGACGCATCCAAGGATGAGCTGTTTTTTGCAGAAAAAGGGCAAGGTGCCTGGATGAACGAGACCCGGATCAGGGTGTCGGCGCGCTCGAAGATGATCGAGAGTATCTTTGCGACGGGCGTGCCTTTTGCGGGTCGGGCCGACCTTCCGGCGACGTTGCAGGATCTGGCGCGATTGATGCCGGCTTGCGCGGGTGTCAGACGGTTTGGGGCGGCGGCGCTGGACCTCGCGTATGTCGCAGCGGGGCGTTACGACGGCTATTGGGAACGCGGGTTGAATTCATGGGATATTGCCGCGGGCGTGTTGATCGCGAAAGAAGCTGGCGCATTGGTTGAAAGCCTTCACGGTGATGAAGCGCCGCACGAAAGCGGGTCCCTGATCGCGGCGGCCGAGCCGATTTTCGACAGCTTTGCCAAGGTTATCCGAAACACTTAGCGCCGGGCGCCTTTGGGCAGAGACATTAATCTTCCTTAATTGCTGACCGGGCGGGTGTGCGTGTCGTTCCCGACGCGCAACAATGCTGCTCTGCGGCAATTTGATCCTTGCTTTTTTGCGGCGTCTGGGTAATTAAGTTTCGCAAGAGGCGATTTTAGAGTTATAAAATTGCGAAGAGGATTTGGAATGTTGGACAATCAACCCCGCGGCACGATCGTTATTGAAGACCTTGAGATCGGTATGGTGCGCACGCTGACCAAGGAAGTGACGACGCGCGATATCGAATTGTTTGCGGAAGTGTCGACGGACCGAAACCCTGTTCATCTGGATGACGCGTATGCAGCGGACACGATTTTTGCAGGGCGGATTGCGCATGGAATGCTGACCGCTGGTCTGGTTTCCGCCGTGATTGGTGAGCAATTGCCGGGGCATGGAACGGTTTATCTGGGACAATCGCTGAAGTTTCTGGCCCCTGTGCGGCCGGGCGACGTGGTGACGGCGGAAGTGGAAGTCCTTGAAATTGATTACGCAAAGCGCCGCGTGACGCTGGATACCCGCTGTCTTGTCGATGGCAAGCCGGTGCTGAAGGGGCAAGCCAACGTGCTGGCACCGTCGGCCAAGTTCGACTGACGGGTTGCGGGTCCCGCGCGAGGGCGCTACGGGACATTTATGCGCATCCATCGCGATACCACTTACCTTGATCCAGCCGACCGTGGTGCCACGGTCGCGATTGGCAATTTCGACGGTGTTCACCTGGGCCATCAGTCGGTTTTGCGCCAGGCGGCAGAGGTGTGTGATGCTCCTTTGGGTGTGGTGACCTTCGAGCCGCATCCGCGTGAGGTTTTGGTGCCGGATACGGCTCCGTTCAGACTGATGAACGCGGAAGCGCGCGCGCATCGTTTGGCGAAGCTGGGTGTCGTTCATCTTTATGAATTGACGTTCAACGCAGCTTTGATGGCTTTGACGCCGCGCGAATTTGCGCGTTTTATTCTGGCTGAACGATTGGGATTGCGGCATGTCACCGTGGGAGCGGATTTTTGCTTTGGCAATAATCGCGCCGGAAATGCCAAAGATTTGAAGGCCTTCGGGGATGAGTTCGGTTTTGGTGTCAGCATTGCCGAGCTGGTCGAGACGGGCGGTTTGGAAATATCGTCGACCCACATCCGGCAGGCCTTGAGCGACGGACGACCCCGAGATGCGGCGACGATGCTGGGGCATCAGCACCGGATTGAGGGGGTTGTCGAAAAGGGCGACCAGCGGGGGCGGGACCTTGGCTATCCGACGGCGAACATGTCAATCACCGGGCTGCATCCTCCGAAGTTCGGGGTTTATGCGGTGCGGGTTGATGTGCTGTCCGGGGAAAATGCCGGGACGTATGACGGGGTGGCGTCCTTGGGTGTGCGGCCGATGTTTGGTGAGAATATTCCGAATTTCGAGACCCATGTATTTGATTTCAGGGGTGATCTTTATGGTGCCCAGATGTCTGTTGCATTGGTCGAGTATCTGCGGCCCGAGGAAAAGTTCGATAGTCTTGAAGCGCTAATTACGCAGATGGATGCGGACTCGGCGCGGGCGCGCGAAATATTGGCGCACTGATGTCGGACCGCGACCCCATAGACCGCGACGGACTGCGGGACCGTTATTGGGAAAGGGTGCCATTAAAGAACCTTAACAAGCGCGAATGGGAAGCGCTGTGTGATGGGTGCGGGCGGTGTTGTCTGAATAAACTCGAAGACCCGGATACGCAGGAAATTGCGTTCACGCGCGTGGCATGCCGGTTGCTGGATGGCGAGACGTGCCGCTGTGCGCAGTATGATATCCGCAAGCAGTTCGTGCCGGATTGCGTGGTTTTGAAGCCGAGCAATATCGATGAGATCGCCTATTGGATGCCTCCGACCTGTGCCTATCGGCTGCTCCATGAGGGTAAGCCGCTTTATGACTGGCACCCGTTGATTTCCGGCACGGCGCAGACCGTGCATGACGCAGGGGTCTCGGTTCAGGGCTGGACGGTGCCGGAATTTGAGGTGCCCGAAGAAGAGTGGGAAGACCACATCATTGAGGACCCGTCATGAAATTTGCGTCCGACAACAACGGCCCGGTTCACCCAAAAATCATGGAAGCCATTGTCCGCGCGAACGAGGGGCACGTGCCGGCCTATGGTGGAGATGACCTGAGCCGAGCAGCGATTGAAAAAGTGCGTGATGTCTTTGAGGCACCGGAGGCATCGGTGTTCTTGGTGCCGACGGGGACGGCCGCAAACGCGCTTATTCTGGGAAGTTTGACGAAACCCTGGGAGACGGTCTTTTGCTCGAATTTCGCGCATATTCATGTGGACGAGTGCCATGCACCTGAGGCTTTTACGGGTGGGGCGAAGCTGACGCCGGTTGGTGAGAGCATAGACAAATTCAACGCGATGGAGCTGAGAACGGCGATTTCGGCGTTTTCTCCTGACAATATGCAACAATCGGCACATGGGCCGGTGTCGGTAACAAATGTGACCGAGCGGGGGACGCTTTACAGCTTGGATGAGGTGTCTGAGATCGCTGAGGTCTGCCGGGTGGCCGGGGTTCCGCTCCATTTGGACGGCGCGCGGTTTGCGAATGCGGCGGCGGCTTTGGGCTGTTCGGCGGCGGAGATGTCGTGGAAGGCGGGCGTTGATGCGGTGTCCTTCGGGGCGACGAAAAACGGCGCGATGGCGGTCGAAGCGGCGGTGATTTTCGATCCCGCGCGCGCGGCTGAGTTCCGGCGCAGGCAGCAGCGGGCGGCTTTGGTGTTTTCCAAGTCGCGGTATCTGGCGGCACAGATAGACGCCTATCTGACGGATGGTCTTTGGCTGGAGACGGCGGGCGAGGCCAACCGGCTGGCGGCACTGTTGGAGGCGGGAATTGAGGGGATTGAGGGTGTGGAGTTCGCCTTTCCGCGCGAGGCGAACATGATGTTCGTCTGGATGCCGCGCTTCCGGCACCGCGCGTTGATGGAGGCCGGGGCGTATTATTACATCGAGGCCGGGGAATTGCAGGGCGACGATCCGCATGAGCCGCTTTTGGGGCGGTTGGTTTGTGACTGGTCGGTGGATGAGGCGGAGATTGCCAAGTTTGCAGATGTCGCTCAGAGTGCGCGGCCATGAGTGATCCTTTTGTTCATCATCCGGAATTGCGTGCGCTGATTGCGGATCCTGAGGCGTCGATGTTTCGCAAGCAGTCGATGGCCGAGTTCATTGCGTTCATTGAGGCTGCCGGGCTTGAGACCGATTGGTTTCATTCAGACGCCGAACGTGAGGCGAGCCGGGCCGCGGCCATAAAGGGGCGCGAGGAGCAGGATTTTTGGTTTTTCGGCTACGGATCGTTGATGTGGGATCCCGGTATCCGGTTTGTGGAGGTGCGCCGCGCCTATATGCCGGGGTATTCGCGGCAGTTCATTCTGAAAGATACGTTCGGTGGACGCGGGACGGATGAGACTCCAGGGTTGATGGCGGCCTTGGATCACGGCGAAGGATGCCATGGTCTGGCGTTTCGCATTGCGAAAGAGGAATTGGAGACCGAAACGGACTTCATCTGGCGGCGCGAGTTTATTGCACCGGGGTATCATCCGGAGTTTGCGACGGTGGAAACCGATCACGGGTCATTTGAGGCTTTGACGTTTCTGGCAGATCACGAGGCGGAGACTATGTGCGCGGATCTGACCTGGGAAGAGAAAGTGCGATTTGCGGCGACGGGGAAGGGGCTCTTTGGGACAAGTCTGGAGTATATCTCTAATATCATTGAACATTTTGAGACTTTGGGGATTGACGACGCCGACACGAAAGATCTGCACACCGCGGCTTTGGCCTATAATGAGGCGCGAAAAACCTAGCCGATGAGCGCGGCGCCATCGAGCTCGACCATGGCTCGGACGGCCTCGGGGAAATGCGGGCGGCGGGTTTTGCCATCTTGTTCGAGGCTGATGATCACGCAGTCGCCGGTGCCTTTGATCTGGCCATCGCTTGCCACGGCGTAGTCCATAATCAGGCTGGTTGGTTTTATCGACCGGGTGCGCGCGGCGATCGTGTAGACCTCATTTTGATACATCGGTGCGAGGAAGTCGGCTGAGAGATGGCGCACAACGAGTTGCGGATCATCGCCTTGGTGGGAGTAGGTCGTGAGACCGCGGGCCATGGCGTAGCTGACGCGGATCGTTTCGAACCATTTGAGGAAGACGGTGTTGTTGACGTGGTTCAGGGCGTCGAGTTCGTAAAAGCGGACTTTGTCGTGGTAGCCGTAGGCGAAATCGTCGAGGCCTGCTGCAATGAGTTGGTTTTTTGTCAACAGGGTGTGGGGGGCGTCCATGGTCGGGCTTTCGGTGACTGGAGCGGGTGAAGGGAATCGAACCCTCGTATTCAGCTTGGGAAGCTGCTGCTCTACCATTGAGCTACACCCGCGTTGTGATGTGGGTATGGCGATTGTGGGTTTTGGTCAAGGTTGCGCCGGGCTCTTGGCCCGTCGCTAAGTGGGGGCTCTGCCCCCCGGCTTGCGCCTCCCCCCGGGATATTTTTGAACACAAGAAGGGGTTAGCCGCGGCGTCTGCGGCGACGGCCGGTGTCTTCTCCGCCTTTGGTGTTGAAGGAGACCTGCGGGAGGGAGACGACGGAGGTGAGGTGGGGAAAGGGGGCTGTGGCGTGAGGGATGGCGTTGGCGGCGACGAAGTGTTCCTGGAATTTCGGTTCGATAGCTGTTTCGACTTTCTGGATGCGGTGGACTTCGTCTTCGATGCGGGTGCGCGCCGAGATGTCGCAAAGCGCGATGCGCGCACCGGTGCCGGCGGCGTTGCCGGCGGAGGTGACTTTGTCGAGGGTGCAGTCGGGGATCATGCCGAGGACCATGGCGTGTTTGGGGGAGATGTGAGCACCGAAGGCGCCTGCGAGGACGATACGGTCGACGGTGTCAGTTTGAAGTTCGTCCATCAGGAGGCGTGCGCCCGCGTAGAGCGCTGATTTTGCGAGTTGAATGGCGCGGATGTCGCCTTGGGTGACGGTGATCAGGGGGCCGCCGTCGGCGGTGCCGTCGTAGATGGTAAAGGCGTGGGTGCGCCCTTCCGGGATAGAGCGGTGCGTGCCGGTCTGCGCGGCGGAGCCGATGAGGCCGGAGGGGTCAACGAGGCCAGCGATGCGCATTTCGGCGACCGCTTCGATGATGCCGGAGCCGCAGATGCCGGTGACGCCGGTGGTGGCGATGGCCGCGTCAAAGCCGTCCTCGTCAGACCAGATATCGGAGCCGATGACGCGGAAGCGGGGCTCTTTTGTCGTAGGGTCAATCTCGACGCGTTCAATGGCGCCGGGCGCGGCGCGTTGGCCGGAGGAGATTTGCGCGCCTTCGAACGCGGGGCCGGTGGGCGAAGAACAGGCGAGGACGCGGTCTTTGGTGCCGAGAAGGATTTCGGCGTTGGTGCCGACGTCGCAGATCAGAACGAGGTCGTCGGATTTGTAAGGTTCTTCGGAGAGCGCGACGGCTGCGCAGTCGGCGCCGACGTGGCCTGCAATGCAAGGCAGAAGGTAGGCGCGGGCGGACGCGTTGATCGGGTCGAGGCCGATGTCGGCGGCGGCGCATCTGAGGGCATCCGAAGTGGCGAGGGCGAAGGGCGCCTGACCCAGTTCGACGGGATCAATGCCGAGGAGGAGGTGGTGCATCACCGGGTTGCAGACGATTGTGGCTTCGACAATGTGCTCAAGCGGGATGTCGGCTTGGTCGGCGAGGTTGCGTGCAAGGTCGCCCATCGCGTCGCGCACGGCAGTGGTCATTTCGATATCACCGCCGGGGTTCATCATCACGTAGCTGACGCGGCTCATCAGGTCTTCGCCGAAGCGGATTTGTGGGTTCATGATGCCAGCCGAGGTCAGAACCTCGCCGTTTCTGAGGTCACAAAGGTGAGCCGCGATCGTGGTGGAGCCGAGGT
>JABDQU010000101.1 GCA_013042105.1 Boseongicola sp. | reverse complement strand
TGTCCGTGACCCAGACCACCATGGCGCGGCTGGACGAGGCAGCGACCGACATCGAAGCCACGCCCGAGACGTCGATCCTTTTGGCCCCGAGCATGCTGCAGGTCTGTGAAATCATTGGACAAACGCTTGCCCGCACAAGTCAGGAGGTGGGCGAACGTTTGGGCGAAAGCGCATCCAGCGCCTCGGCCTCGATGATTGTCGCGGGGCAGCGCGCCGGTGGCGCGATGCGGATGTTTCTGATCTATCCGGAAGGCAATTTCATCGAGGCCACCGCCGATACGCCTTATCTGCAAATCGGCGAACATAAATACGGCAAACCGATCCTCGACCGCGTTGTGACGCCTCAGACATCCTTGTCGGACGCCAAGAAGGCGGTGCTTTTGAGCATGGATTCCACCGTGCGCTCGAACCTCAGTGTCGGCATGCCGCTGGACCTTGTGGTGATCGAGAAAGACGCCTGCCGGGTGACGGAATCCCGGCGTATTGACGAGGGCGACACCGTGTTTCGCGAAATGAGCGCGGCGTGGTCCGAGGCCCTGAAGGACGCCTTTAGCGGCATCAAGGTCTAGGCGTCGCGCTCGTCCAGAAACGCGAGCGTTTTATCGAAGAACTGCTGACGTATCGCGGGGGCTTCCATCATCAATTCGTGGCGCCCGCCTTCGATCCATTCAAGCGACGCTGACGGCCAGTCCTCGTGCATGAAGGTCAGCGTTTTGCGATCAATGACGCCCTCACGGGTGCCTGCCAGGGTTTTGACCGGCAATGTCGGTCGAGGAGCCTCCCGCAGGGCTTTGGTTTCGCGGATTGCCGAGTCAAACCAATGCACTGTCGGGCCGCCCAGCGCAAAAGCAGGGTCTGCCGCTGCGTGGCGCGCCAGATATTCCCAGGTCGCGCGATCTGTGGTTAGAAGATTGCTCTCGAAGTTGGAATCCGCGACATACCCGCGGGGACTTGTGCCCGGCATGGTATAGAGTTGCTTGCCGAAAAAGCGCGCCACCTCGGGCAGAATGCGCGCGATGGGGCGCAGCCTGGGGATCACGAATATCCCCCACATTGGCGCGGAAAAGACAGCCTTTTCAACGGGTAAGTCATTGAGCACGGCGCGCAGTCCGATGCATCCGCCCATGGAGTGTCCGATCAGATACCACGGCTTTGGAAGGTCCAGCTTTTCGGCCAGCGCCACAAAGGCCGCGACATCCAGCTGGTAGTCGGCGAAGTCGTCGATGTGGCCAAGTCGGGCGTCTTCGGTCACCCGGTCCGACAGCCCCTGCCCGCGCCAGTCCATCGACAGGATCGAATAGCCCGCGTCCGTCAGATCCTGCGCAACGCGACCGTATTTCTCAAGGTATTCCGTGCGCCCGGTGAACAGAAGAATACTGCCCTTCGGCGCATCCACTGACCAAAGCCCGGCGCGCAGACGCACGCCGTCCGAGGCATGGGTCCAGACGGCCTCGGCCGCGGGCCCTTCAGAAAGGGCCACATCGAAGGGTGCCGCGTCGGTCAGGACAGAACCGATCCAAGGCGCATTGCGGCCCCCATATCGCCGTCGACTTTCAGGCGTCCACCCATGAACGCGGCTGTTGGGTTCAACTCTCCGGCAAGAATGGATTTGAAGGTATCGACATCGGCCGTCATTGTGACATCGGCGTCAGCGTCTTCTGCGCGCGCGCCGTCCGCATCCATCATGATCGCGCCTTCGTCTTCGATGACGAACTTCGCGGTGCCGTCAAACCCGCTGGCATCCAGCTTTTCGTTCAGTTTGGCGACGGCCTGTTCAATCATATCGCTCATGGTCTTCTCCCGGTTTCGTGACGTGGCAGGGCTGGAATTTGTGCGCCCGCACGCTAAACTATTTTTTATATGCGATTATTAACTCCATACCTCAAATGTGCCGTAGCGACACTTTTCGCAAGTCAGGTTTTCCTGACGTCTGCGCATGCGCAAGATGGCGAGATTGACGCCTTGCTGGAAGGGCTGAAAACCGCCGATCCCGCTGCCGCGGCACAGATCGAGGGCCGCATTCAGGCGATCTGGTCACGCTCGGGCTCGGATGCGATGGATTTGTTGCTTGAACGCGGCATGGCCGCGATGTCCGAAGGGGACATGACAAGCGCGATCTATCATTTCTCGGCGCTGATCGACCATGCGCCCGATTTCGCCGAAGGCTATAATGCACGCGCGACGGCTTATTTTCAGGATCAGAAATACGGACTTGCTTTGGAAGATATCCGCCGCACGCTGGCGCTGAACCCGCAACATTTCGGGGCAATGTCGGGATTGGCGATCATTTTCGAAGAGATCGGTCAACCCGAAGGCGCCTTGGCGGCGTGGCGCGAAGTCCAGCGTTTGCACCCGAACCGCGAAGGTATGGAACAGTCGATTGAGCGTCTGGAAAACAGCCTTGATGGCCGCGACACCTGACATCTCTGCCTCAGGCCTTTAAGCCCGAGGCAGGATCTCGCTTTAGATTACGCCGCATCCAGCAGGTCTTCTTCCGGATCAAGATCGTCCTCTTGCGGCATCTCTTCGTCCATCATTCCACGCGGTGGCAGGAAATCGGTCAGTAGAATTTCGATTTCCTCCAGTTCTTCGGCGTAGCTTTCCGAAGGCCGCGATCCTGAACCGCCGAGACCGAAGATCGACATCAGAATGTCGAGGAGTTTGGTGAAAATGGCGCCCACACCATCGTCTTCTTCTGCCGGTTCATCGATTGGATCGGGGGTTTCGTCCTCGTCCTCATCCTCAAGTGGCGTTTCATCTTCTTCGTTCTGCTCTTCTTCCAAGGCTTTGGCATAGATCGGATCAAGCGCGGAAAGGTCGCCGCCGTTTTCGGACAGGAAGGTGATCTCGACCTCTTCCAGCGCACGATCGAGCAAGAGAACATTTCCGATCTCGCCTTCGAACTCCCAGTCGAGGTTGTCGTTCTCGCCCATGCGTGTGCGGGTCGATGCGCCAAGGACAAGATCCTCGGTATTGCCTGACATACCGTCCGGGAAGCCTGTGTCCGCGTCCACCAACTCGCCGTTCAGGTAAAGACCGATCTCGTCTCCCTCAAAGGTGAAGGCAAGGTGGTTGTCCTCTCCGGCGGCGATCTTAGTGCCGCTGTCGTAGAGGAATTTCTCGCCGTCTTCGCCCTGGAACCGGACTTTCAGAACGCCGTTGCCAGTGATGTAGGCGGTCATGTGGCCGCCCTCTCCGAAGCCGGAATGATCCTTGGACAGAAGTGCCTGATTTTCGCCGTTGCCGGGATCATCGGCCGTGAAGGTGAAGGACCATGTGCCCTCGCCCGTGGCCTGTGCGTCGGTGTGCGGGATCTCAATGGGGCCGTTTTCGGCGTCGAATTCCCCGCCCTCGTGGGCCAGCAGAACGTTTGGCGCTTCCAGCCCAGCAGGGATTGCGCTGTCGAGATCAAGCTCGCCGCTGTTATACCAATCGTTCGAGGAATAGAGCCAAGGGCTTTCGCCGACCGGGTCACCTTCGACATCACGGGTGTCATATCCGTGGTGCAGGTCCTCGCCGCCAAGATCGATCTTTTTGGTGTCGCCGGTGGGGGCCAGCGCCTCTTGCAAGTCGTCCACAGTGTCGACGATGCCGTAGGCGACCTTGGCGTCGGTTTCGATGTCGCCTTCTTCGACGCGATCACCGTGCACCACGATATAGCCGAGGTAGTCTTCGTCATGCGCACCACCGCCCGCGCCCTGTTGCGAATATAGCGTGATGACCGAAACTGCATCGTCATCGAGGCCGTCGCCGTCGGTGTCGATGGTCTTGTAGTCGACTTCGATTTGCGTGGTGTGACCTTTGATCGAGATCGTGTCTTCGTCGGCGTTGAAGTCGCCGATCACGTCGATCCCGATGCCATCGACCCAGTGGTCGTGGATATAGGTGTTTTCGCCTGCAACCCCCATCCAGTCGATGGTGCGGTCGTCGTTTACATGCTCGAGGATGATGTCCTTCTTGGCGTTGATGTAGGTTTCGAACTGGAAGGTGTCGTTGCCTTCACCGCCGATCAGAACGTCGTCGGCTTCGATCTCCTGATCGACCCAATCGAAGAGCTTCAGATAGTCGTAGTCGATGGAGTTGCCGTCGGGACGCGAGGGGTCGTCCAGCACAAGTTGGCCTGCGCGTTGTTCACCCGCGTCGCCGCCTGAGATCAGGACGTCGTCACCGCTGCCGCCCTCAAGAAGGTCGTTCCCGCGCCCGCCATTCAGGGTGTCATTGCCCGATCCGCCGATGAGGTGGTCGTCGCCGTAGCCCCCTTCGATGTCATCGTTGCCGCTGCCACCGTCGAGCGTGTCATCGCCCGCGCCGCCGTCGATGGTGTCATTGCCGCCCAAGCCGGAGATCATGTCATCGCCCGCCGCCATCGGAGCGGGGCCGGAGGGGTTGGTAAGCGCCGCACCGGGGCCGTTCTCGAAGAGGTCTGCGACTTCGCTGGCGCTTAGGGCATCGTCCGGAGTGAAGCCCCCCCAGACGCCGAAGTCAGCGATACCGCCTTCGAATTCATGGCGCAGATCTTCGTCATCCAGCGCGAATTGCTGTGCGGTGTCGTTGAGTTCTGCCTTGTAGCTGTCGGCGCCGAAGACCCATGGTTCGTCGTTTTGGATCAAGTATGCTTCGGTATAAACGCCCGGCGTTGCGACGTCGCCTTCCACTGCGGTCCATGCACCATCGCTGACAGCACTGCCGTTCAGATAGACGGTCACGCCGTCATCCGTGAAGGACACGGCCAGATGCGTCCAGTCGCCTTCGCTCAGAACGTTGCCCGTGGTCCACGCCTTGTTCGAACCACCATCACCTTCCGCCATGCGCAGAAACAGACCGCCCTCGGCCGTGTGGCCAAGCCGGAAATGGCCGCCGTCCTGCGTGCCCGAGTGGTCTTTGGTGACGAACATCGACTTCTCGCCAAGGTCGTCGGGGCGCACCCACATGGCAATGGTGCCCTGGCTGAAGTTCATTGACGCGTCGTGGTCGAGGAAGGCGAAACTGTCTTCACCGTTGAAGTAGAGCGCACCATCTGGCGACCCGTCGGGGCCTTCTGTTGTGGCTTCGGTGTTCAGCAGCGCCTGATTTTCGTAAAGCGTATAGGCCTTCACCTCGCCACCACCGCGCGCGTCGGAATATGCGCCTTCGTCGCCGTCCGCAAAGCTCCAGAAGCCAAGCGCTCCGGGCAGACCTTCGGCGGCGTCGGCCTCGGGTTGTCCAAGGTTGTTCGCGCCTGCGTTGCCGGTGATGGTGTAGTCAGGAGCATCCTCGAAACCGAGCTGCTCAAAGGGATTGCGCGTTGGCGTGTAGCTCTCATCATGAACCGGCGTTTCAAGCATGTCATCGGAGAAGTTGTCGTTGGCGAAAGCACCGGCCGGATCACCTGTAACGGCGCCTGTGTTCTCGGTCCCCATGCCGTTGTTCGTAGCTTTGGTCGCCCCGTCAGACGGGGTCCGGGTGTCGTAGCCTTTGTATTCAACACCATCGACAACGGTGATCTTTTCGTCGCCATTCGGGTAGAGCGCCTCAACAACATCGGCGTAATTGTCGACGATGCCGTAAGTGACGTTTGCGTCGGTCTGGATGTCCTCTTTGTTCACCAGATCGCCGTGGACAATGATCTGGCCGATCAGGTCCATATCGTGCGCACCGCCGCCACCGTGCTGGTTTGAGATCACGGTGATGATCGATTCCAACGCCCCGTCGCCGATCACATCCGCATGTTCGACGTAGACGTTTGCGGTGTGGCCAATGACAGCAATGCTGTCTTCTTCGGCGTTGTAGTCGGCGATGATATCGATGCCGAAACTATCGACCCAGTGGTCGTGAAGTTCATCGTTTTCGCCCGCAACGCCAGCCCAGTTAATCGAGCCATCGGGCTGGACGTGCTTTTGGATAATGTCGAGTTTGGCGTTGATCTGCGGCGAGATCAGGAAGGTGTCCGCCCCGGCCCCGCCGATCAGAACGTCGTCGCCGATGAGTGGTTCGTCAGCGTAGGCCGAAAGTTTTTGCAGGTCTTGGTCAACCTCGCCGTCGGGGTCGTCGCGGGTCGGCATGTCAATCGCAAGCTGTCCGATACGCTGCACACCTGCATCCGAACGCGAGATAAGCGTGTCGTCGCCTGCGCCACCTTCCAGCACGTCCGAGCCACGTCCGCCGTCCAGCACATCGTCGCCATCACCGCCGCGCAGGATGTCATCGCCGTAGCCGCCGTAGAGTTCGTCGTCGCCGCCAAGGCCCTCGATCACATCATCCGCGCCTTTGCCTTCAATGATGTCCCGATCGTTCGTCCCGGTGCCGTCAATGGAAACCTCAAGGCTGTCTTCGCCCAGAAAGAAGGATGGATGGTAG
>JABDQU010000099.1 GCA_013042105.1 Boseongicola sp. | reverse complement strand
GGCTGGTTCCGGGGCAAGCGGACCGGCTCGGGAACGATTGTCTGGAAAGCGCGCGAAATGCAGGCCGCAGGCGAGATCGACGACGACGGTTTTATGGACCTCGTGGCATCCTCCACACCGTCGGTTGGCTACTGCAACACGATGGGAACCGCCAGCACCATGAACTCGCTCGCCGAAGCGCTGGGCATGCAGCTTCCCGGGTCTGCCGCAATCCCGGCGCCCTACCGTGAGCGTGGCCAGATCAGCTACCAAACCGGCAAGCGCATCATCGAAATGGTGAACGAAGATCAACGCCCATCGGATATCATGACGCGCGAAGCTTTCGAGAACGCTGTCGTCATAAATTCGGCCATCGGTGGATCAACAAACGCACCGATTCACCTCAATGCAATCGCACGTCACCTGAATGTGCCGCTCGACAACGACGACTGGCAATCTTTGGGTCATAAGGTGCCGCTCTTGGTCAACTTGCAGCCCGCCGGTGAATACCTTGGCGAAGACTACCACCGCGCGGGCGGTGTCCCGGCAGTCATCGGCGAACTGCTCGAAGCCGGGCTTCTTCCTCACCCCGACGCGATCACAGCAAACGGTAAGACCATGGCCGAGAACTGCACGGGTGTGCGAAGCGACAATACCGACGTGATCAAGCCCGTTTCTGATCCGATGCTCAAGGATGCCGGTTTCATCAACCTGAAAGGTAACCTCTTTGACAGCGCGATCATGAAGACCAGCGTAATCTCTTCAGAGTTCCGCGAACGCTATCTAGCCAATCCAGATCACCCAAACGCTTTTGAAGGCCGCGCAATCGTGTTCGATGGTCCCGAAGACTATCACAAACGCATCGACGACGAGTCGCTCGGCATCGACGAGAACTGCATCTTGATCATGCGAGGGGCGGGGCCTATCGGCTATCCGGGTGCGGCTGAAGTCGTGAACATGCGCGCGCCATCCTACCTGTTGAAAAAAGGCGTCACAGCCCTGCCCTGTATCGGCGATGGTCGTCAATCCGGCACCTCTGGCTCACCCTCAATCCTGAACGCATCACCAGAAGCCGCGGCCGGTGGTGGCCTCGCACTTGTTCAAACTGACGACCGCGTGCGCATCGACCTGACAGCTTGCTCCGCAGATATGCTGGTCGATGAAGCCGAGCTTGAGGCCCGCCGCGCCGCTCTTCCAGATCGCCCTTACACACCAGAGAGCCAGTCTCCTTGGCAGGAAATCTTCCGCGAGCGCGTCGGCCCACTCAGCGAAGGCATGGTCTTGCGCGGCGCCCCTGATTATCAGGACATTGCACGTTCAAAAGGCACGCCACGCGACAACCACTAATCCTACGCAGAGGGCGGGCATGTCCCGCCCTCATAGTTTCAGACCACAACCTTCAAAAGCCTCGCGCACTCGGCGCTTTTCGTCATCCGTCAACTCAAGCATCGGATGTCGAACGTGGCCACCAACCTGCCCCAGCAACTCCTGCCAATACTTGCCATGCGCAGTAGGCTTCCCACCGGGCTTGGTCGACCGTATCGCGTGGCGCACAGGCTCCAGACTGTCCCGCACCACGCGCGCTTCCTCAAGGCGCCCCGCAAATGCAAGCTCCGTATACTCATGCATTCGTTTGTCGTTCTTCGTTTGAAGCTGATACGGCGGTGACGAGCACAGATAAAGCTGCCACCCCAACTCCTCGATGTTGTCCAGCCAATCGTCCTCCAAAGACGTCGAGACCTGAATGAGATCACCAACCATATGGCTGAGGCGCACATACATCTCCCGCGGCACGGAATATTTGATCGCAACAATGTTTGGCAGTTCAGCAATCCGCGCGCACTGCTCGGGCTCCATCAGATAGCCACTATCCGGATGGCTCCACATTGCGATGCCAATGTCCAAGCGGTCACACAGATACTTATAGTAGTTATAAAGCACCTCATCGCGGTCATGACAAAAACTCAGAACAGGCGCGTGCACCACGACGTAGTCCGCCCCGCACGCCTGCGCATGACGCCCCAACTCCAAAACATTCGATACATTCTGGTCCGAGATCGACATGATCGTCCCCGCCCGATCACCGCATTCCTCAGCCGCAATCGTCATGTTCCGCATGCGCTCTTCCATCGACATCGAGAAGAATTCACCCTGCTTGCCCGCAATAAACAGTCCGCGAATCTCCAGATCATCAATCCAATGACGGATATTCGACCGAAGACCTCCCTCATCGAAACGCCCATCTGCATGAAATGGGTTCAACGCAGCAGCCCAAATGCCCCGCATGTGAGTGCGCGCATAGTCTTTCGCTTCGGCCTTCGTATATTTCATGGCAGTCCCCAAACATGATCTGGCAAAACGGATAGCACGCGCACCCCGCAGCCCATAGACTTGCCGTCAACAGACAACGTCAGGAATCGCATGTCCATCGCACTCATCGGCTCAGGGGCCATCGCATCATACGTCCGCAATCAACTTGAAGCCGCAGGCCATCCGATCGCAGCCATGGTTGTTCGCCCCGGAAAGGAAAGCCAGGGCGCTACCCCTGCGGTATCCTCCGTCTCCGATCTTCCTCCAAACGTCGACCTTCTGATCGACTGCGCCGGTCACGAAGCGCTTGGCACACATGGCGTATCCGCGCTTCGGTCCGGGATAGATGTCGTCACCGTTTCAATCGGAGCGCTTGCGGACGCCGCTCTTGAGGCTGAAATCGCCAAAGCAGCGCGGGAAGGCGATGCGGTTCTCCACCTCGCCAGCGGAGCAATCGGAGCTTTGGATGCCCTTCGGGCCGCTCGGGCGGGGCATCTCAAAAACGTCACTTATGTCGGTCGCAAGCCCCCCAAAGGTTGGACCGGTTCACCAGCCGAAGATACACTTGATCTCGCCAATCT
>JABDQU010000098.1 GCA_013042105.1 Boseongicola sp. | reverse complement strand
GATCTTTGCATAGCGCGCGGAATGCTTGACCGAGGGGCGAATACGGTAACACCAGGTGCGTTCGGGGCGCACATCCGTGAAAGCGGTGCCCGAGAGTTGTTCGGCATAGAGACCATAGTTCACGCGTTGTGGTGAATTCATCCCCTGTGGCAGAGCGCCGGGCAGGGCTTCGGTTTCAAAATCATTCCCAAAACCAGGCATATAGCCCGGCGTTGTGCCAGTGCTGTCGGCTGTCTGAGTGAGGCCGGATGGGCCATTTGCTTTGGTCATGCTGCATGCTCCGTTCGTCGCGGTATGTATATCGTTGCACGTGCAACGATGTCAATTCACGCTGATCTCACGATGCACTCACAGAGCCTTGGCGGCCTCCGTTGTTTGCTGATGCAAGGGTGGCTAGGACGAAAAGGAAGTGTTGCGCGGGTGTGCCGCGGACGTTGGTCAAAACGGACAAAGCATATGGTTGATTATCTGGGATTTCTGGCAGCAAGTTGCGTGCTTTTGCAGGCCAGTGTGCGGTCGATCCTGTGGATACGCGTGGCGGCCTTGTGTTCGAATGTTTTGTTTGTGGTCTATGCCTATATGGCGGGTCTGCCTCCGGTCCTGGCGTTGAACAGCGTGCTCATCCCGATGAACGGGTGGAACGTGTTGAAAGGCATCGTCGAACACAAGCGGCGCGCCGAAGCACAGCGCCTGCGCGGCCATTCTGCGCCTTTGCGGATGGTGCGCTAGCCTTTGGTCCAGTCCAGAACGATTTTGCCGGATTGGCCGGACTTCATCGTCTCGAACCCAAGGCGATAGTCGTCCACCGACATGCGGTGGGTGATCACATTTCGCACATCAAGGCCGTTTTCCAGCATGGCGATCATTTTATACCAGGTCTCGAATATCTCGCGGCCATAGACGCCTTTCAGGGTGATGGCCTTGAACACGATGCGGGACCAGTCGACCGGTGATTTGCCGGGCGGGATGCCCAAAAGAGCGATGCGACCGCCCATCACAAGGGCTTCGACCATCTGATCCAGAGCGCGCTGATTGCCGGACATTTCCAATCCGACATCAAAGCCTTCTTTCATCTTGAGTTTTGTGATCACATCGCGGAGATCCTGGGTTGCCACATTCACTGGCACCACCTCCGCAACCTGTTCGGCCAGTGCAAGTCGTGCTGGATTGACGTCTGTGATCACAACGTGTCGGGCGCCGACGTGCCGTGCCACAGCGGCTGCCATGATCCCGATGGGACCAGCGCCTGTGACCAGCACGTCTTCGCCCACAAGGTCAAAGCTAAGGGCGGTGTGGACGGCGTTGCCCAGGGGGTCGAGGATCGCGCCGATCTCGTCATCGACCTCATCGGGCAGGGGCACGGCGTTGAAGGCGGGCAGGCGCAGATATTCGGCGAAAGCGCCTTGTTCATTGACGCCGATGCCACGGGTTTCGGGATCGAGGTGGAATTTCCCGGCGCGCGACTGGCGCGAGTGTTTACCGATGAGGTGGCCTTCGCCCGAGACACGCTGTCCAAGGGTCAGATCGGTGACATTCTGGCCAAGCTCGACGATCTTTCCGGCAAATTCATGCCCTGTGATCAGTGGCACCGGCACGGTTTTCGCCGCCCATTCGTCCCAGTCCCAGATGTGAATATCGGTGCCGCAAATTCCGGTCTTGTTGATCCGGATCAGCACGTCGTCGGGGCCGATCTCGGGCACGGGTGCGTCGATCATATCAAGGCCCGGCGCGGCAGTCGTTTTGGCGAGGGCTTTCATCTGGTTCGTCATTTTGAGCGGCTTTCTGCAGGGCAGCGTCGGATTTGGATATTTAAGCCAAAAAGAAAGAAAATTTTAATCAAATTGCACCTGTTTCGCGACCCGCCTGTCGGAAGGCCTGAGCCGCGCGGTCGAGGTCTTCGCGCGTGAGGGCGGCGTTCATCTGGGTGCGGATGCGGGCCTGACCCTTGGGAACGACAGGGAAGAAGAACCCTGCGACGTAGACGCCAAGCTCTCCAAGGCGCGCGGCCATGTCTTGCGCGAGGCGCGCATCCCCGAGCATGACGGGGACAATCGGGTGGTCTCCGGGGAGGGTTTTGAAGCCTGCGTTTTCCAGAGCGTGTCGCCAGTAGTTTGTGTTTTCGAAGAGTTGAGCGCGCAGGTCGTCTCCGGTTTCGACGATGTCGATGGCCTCAACCCCGGCGGCGCAGACCATGGGGGGCAGGGCGTTGGAGAACAGGTAGGGGCGGGCGCGTTGGCGCAAGAGGTCCACGATGCGTTTTGAGGCGGCGATATACCCGCCGATGGCACCGCCCATCGCCTTGCCAAGCGTGCCGGTCAGGATGTCCGCTTTGATGCCAGCGTGCGCCGGGGTGCCAGCCCCCTTGGGCCCCATGAACCCGGTGGCGTGGCAGTCGTCGACCATCAGAAGCGCGTCGTAGCGGTCGGCGAGTTTGCGGATTTCGCGCAAGTTGGCCAGCGTGCCGTCCATCGAGAAGACGCCGTCGGTGGCGATCATGATGAAGCGCGCGCCGTCGGCGCGGGCTTTTTGAAGCTGGGATTCGAGGTCGGCCATATCGTTGTTGGCGTAGCGATATCTCTGGGCTTTGCACAGTCGGATGCCGTCGATGATCGAGGCATGGTTGAGCGCATCCGAGATGACAGCGTCTTCTGCGCCGAGGAGCGGTTCGAAGACGCCGCCGTTGGCGTCGAAACACGCCGCGAACAGGATGGAGTCTTCCATGCCGAGAAAGTCGGCGAGGCGGTGTTCGAGGGTTTGGTGCAGGTCTTGTGTGCCGCAGATGAACCGGACCGATGCCATACCGAAACCATGGTCGTCCAGCGCGCTTTTGGCGGCTTTGATCAGCCGGGGATGATCGGCAAGGCCGAGGTAGTTGTTGGCGCACAGGTTCAGCATCGTTTTGCCCGCGACCGTGATGTGCGTGGATTGCGGCGAGGTAATCGCGCGTTCGCGTTTCATCAGGCCATCGGCGTCAATGCTGGCCAGTGTCGCGTCTAGGTGGCGGTCAAAGTCCTTCATAGCGGAGGCTCCTTTGCAGACAGTGTTAACAGGTTCGCGCCGCGATGTCCGACATCTGCGACATGTCGGTGACGCGAACAGGATGGGCTGGGCAAGCGCGCGGGTTTGTGGCTTTCTAGGCGCCATGAGCGCGTTCGATCTTGAAGAGTTTTTACCCTACCAACTGGCGGTTCTGGCCGAGCGCACGAGCCGTGCCTTTGAGGCCGAGTATCGTGCGCGATTTGGCATTGGGGTGGCCGAATGGCGGGTGCTGGCGCATCTGAGCCAGTCCCCCAGCGTCAGTGTCCGCGATATTCAAAAGCAGGTGGCGATGGAGAAAAGCCGGGTCAGTCGGGCGGCAAGTCGGCTTGAGGCGTCCGGGTTTATTCTGCGCCGACCCGATCCCGGGGACGGGCGGCTTATCGCGCTTGAGTTGACCGCAAAGGGGCGCGATCTGATTGCGACGATGGCCCCTGTGGCGGCGGCTTTTGAAGCTGAGATGATGGAGCGGCTTGGGGCGGATGGAGACGCGTTTCGCCGCGCTCTTCTGGCTCTGCTTTCAGACAGCTGACGCGCAGATCCGGCAGCGGCGTTCATAGAGGTTAACAGCTTGTTTACCCTGCGTAGGTCATAACGTTTCGTGTTGCGAAGACGCGGCGGACGACGGAGTGGCGCATGGATATTGTCGAGGAACTTGAAGCGGAACGGCGCGCGCGTCTGGCCGCTGAGAAGCTGATGGCGCAGTTGAAATCCGAGCTTGGCGAGGCCAACCGGCAATTGTCGCATCATGCGCGAAAACTGTCCGGCGAGATCGTTTTGAGCCGCGAGGAAATGGGCCGTGTGCGGACCGAGGCCGAGACGCTGAAGTCCGAAGTGGACGTTGCGCGCGACAGTCTGGTGCGTGCCGAAAGCGCAATGGTGATTGCCGAGCGCCGTCTTTGGGATTCGCTTGAGACCATTCGTGACGGGTTTGCGGTTTTTGATCCTGACAATATCCTTATCGCGGCCAACCGGTCGTTTCTGTCGATCTTTGAGGGGTTGGATAT
>JABDQU010000091.1 GCA_013042105.1 Boseongicola sp. | reverse complement strand
CAGAGACTGGGGTGGGTGGCGGAGAGACAGGGATTCGAACCCTGGAGACGGTTTCCCGCCTACACACTTTCCAGGCGTGCGCCTTCGACCACTCGGCCACCTCTCCGACGGGCACCGTTTAGCCGGTTGCTACCCTTGTGCGCAAGAGGCGTTTCACCTTATTTCAACGCCCGATCCACATATCAGAGCACGCCTAAGCTTCGGTATCGAGATGAATATAGACGCGTCGGTTGCGCGCCCCCTTTTTCTCGACTTTGCCGAGACGAACCCGACCGATCTCTCCGGTGCGCGCCACATGCGTGCCGCCGCAGGGCTGCAGGTCCACCTGAGCATCACCCTTCCCGATCTGGACCAGACGAATGCGGCCCGATCCGCGGGGCGGCTGGACCGACATCGTTTTGACCAGCCCCGGATTTGCATCAAGCTGGGCGTCGGTGATCCAGTCCTCGGAGACTTCGAGATCACGCGCGATCAGCGCGTTCAGCGTGTCCGCAAGAGCTTCCTTGTCTTCGGGCGGGTCGGTCATGTCAAAGTCAAGACGGCCCTTTCCCAGCGATACGGAGCCGCCTGTTACCGGCAAAGAAATAACCACGGACAGTAGATGAAGAGCGGTGTGTATCCGCATGTAATCAAAACGCTTTTCCCAATCCAGAGACTGTTCAACCTCGGCGCCGACAGGGGGCAGACGGTCCGTGCTTTCAGGCAGCAGAACGATGGCATCTCGTTCGCCCTTTACAGCCGTCGAGATGGCAATTTCCGCATCATTCCAAAGGAGCATACCGCTATCACCGGGTTGCCCGCCGCCCGTGGGATAAAACAGCGCGCGATCAAGGATAATCCCGCCGTCTTCCGTCACCTCAACCACGCGCGCCGACGCTTTTTTGAGATAGGCGTCCCGAAAAAGAGGCTCACTCATCGTCTATTCCTCAAAGACTGAGGGCAAAATCCGTTCGTCCCCTTCCAGCCAATGCGGGACCGGCAGATTTTTTGAACGCAAGAACGAAGGGTTGAACAGTTTTGACTGATACCGATTACCGTAATCGCACAAAATGGTTACGATTTTATGACCAGGACCCATGTCGCGCGCCATACGCATCGCTCCGGCTACGTTGATCCCTGAGGACCCGCCCAGACAGAGCCCCTCGTGCTGCAAAAGGTCGAAGACAATCGGCAAAGCTTCGGCATCCGGGATTTTGTAGACGCTGTCGGGCGTAAAGCCTTCCAGATTGGCGGTAATGCGCCCCTGCCCGATCCCTTCGGAGATTGAGTCTCCGGGGGCTGGGTCTTTTCCGGTGTAAAGCTTGTAAAGGCCCGAGCCATCCGGATCAGACAAAGCGACCTTCACGCCCTTGGGCTGCAAAGCCTCTCCAACCCCCGCCAGTGTTCCGCCGGAGCCAACCGCACAGATGAACCCGTCGACGGTGCCATCTGTTTGCGACCAAATCTCAGGGCCGGTCGTCTCGACATGCGCGCGCCGGTTTGCCGTGTTGTCGAACTGGTTGGCCCAGATCGCGCCATTGGGTGCGGTTTCATTCAGTTTCGCGGCCAAACGCTCAGAATAGCGCACATAGTTGTTCGGGTTTTTGTATGGAACCGCAGGCACCTGGACCAGTTCGGCGCCACACAGGCGGATCATGTCCTTCTTTTCCTGACTTTGCGTTTCAGGAATGACGATCACGGTTTTGAACCCCATGGATGCGCCCACCAGTGCAAGCCCGATGCCGGTGTTACCCGCGGTACCTTCGACAATCGTCCCACCGGGGCGCAGCGCGCCCGAAGCGACGGCGTCACGTATGATATAAAGAGCTGCACGGTCCTTCACCGACTGACCGGGGTTAAGAAACTCGGCTTTTCCGAGAATGTCACACCCTGTCTCTTCGGATGGACCGCGAAGGCGGATCAGAGGTGTGTTTCCAACAGCGTCGGCAAGATCAGCGCGCACTTGCATTTTGGGCAGCTCCTAACAGTGTTGGATTATGTCCTAAGCGCCCGCGGCCCGGGTTTCAATGGAGCCGCGCATCCGCTGCACAAAAGCCTAGCGGAGGCGGTGCCGTTCGTTTTGAAGCCAAAGCGCCGACATCACAAGCGGACCGGTATTGGCAGCGCCGCTATGAACCATTTCCATCAATGAATTGAACGGGATAACATGGGACATGATATCCTCGTTTTCACCAGAAAGCCCCCCAATGCGGCCATCTGCACCGCCAAGATCGCACGTCGCCACATAGCTTGTCAGATGCTCGCTGACCGCAGCGGGTGTGGGGTAATAGCTGGCGATGCGGTGAAGGTCGCGGGCGATAACGCCGGTTTCTTCGCGCAACTCGCGCAAGGCCGCTTCCTCGGGGGTTTCAAAAGGATCGATCCGTCCGGCGGCCGGCTCAACGCACCAAGGGTTTTCGTCGCCACGGCTGAAAGCACCATGACGAAACTGACGGATCACCAGCACCGTGTCATTGGCCGGGTCATAGGGCAGCACCGTCACAGCGTCACCGCCAATGAGCGATATCCTCTGAACCTTCGCGCTTGGTGATCCGGCAAAGGTCTGAAACTGCAGTGTTTCTTCGACAACATCAAAGAAGTCCTGCAAAGGGCGGTTGGACGTATGCGTGGTCACATTCGCGCGGGTTTGCGCCGGTTGGAACGCCATGGGTGATGGCTGATGACGCGCGCGCAACCTGCTTGCCGCCCTTCCCCGGACTTGCCCAAACAACGCCGCTGCTTCTTGTGGAGCCTTCAGACCAAAAAGACGCATGTAATCGCGGGCGGCTTCGCGAGCCAGTGTTCCGTATTCCTGTTGCCAATCAGACAGTGACCACGGCGCGCCAGCTGTCCAGCGCCCGTCTTCGGGTAGGTAAATCTCGGCGGGGTGTGCGGTGCTCGCGGCGTTCACTGAACAGGCGTGCAGATAATACCCAAAGCCGATCTCATAAAAGTCGAGCCGCGCCTTTGCTGCGGCGCTGACCGAGATCAAAAGGCCGTGCGCGGGCTTATCACTCCCCTTTGTAACAATAGGAAAGGATTGATCTTTTGCCCAGAACACGCGGTGATCGGCAAAGGTCGCTGGGGTTTGCTCTACCACTTCACCGGCGACAATCTCCAACAATTCGGGATCGCAAAGCGTGCCGTAGAGAAAGACCGGAAACTGCGCGGTCACGACCAGCGGCGCGCGAAGAACTCAGTGAACCAGGAGACGAATAACGTCCCGATAACTGCGGGCCAGATCACGCTTTCGACGGCGATCATATCGGCATATTCAAGAAACAAAGCCGCCATTTCCTGCAGCGCCTGCACCGGTCCATCGTAGAAAAGGCGCATTGAGCGGTCGAGCATTTCCATACCGGCCCAGAATAGAATGCACCAAAACGCTGTCGCAGCGAGCGTCGTAAAGCCATATCCGAACGAATGCCGGTAGCTTTTACCCGCGCGGCGTCCGAGGATGTTCCAGCCCATGACCAAACCAATCAGCGCGTTGATGGGCGAAAATTTCCCCACTTGCGTGCCTTCCGGCAAGAGCGGTTTGACAAGGTCCGTTACAAAATAAGCGAGGGCCGCAAAGACCAGCGCTCCGATGAGTTTTCCGCCCGTGGGCATAATTTTCTATCCCGGTTTAGTGACCGTAATCT
>JABDQU010000077.1 GCA_013042105.1 Boseongicola sp. | reverse complement strand
GTTTGCGCCAATGCCGTTCGCGGTGCGCTGACGGACAGTCGTGTGTTCCCGGCGAAGTTCTCGAACACGTGCTGGTCGCTGATTGCGGAAAACGACGGTGTGAAGGTCGGCGCGAACTATGAACCGGCGGATGGCAAGATCTCGAATACGGGCGGCTTCATCAGTCAGACCGGCGAGGACGCGGCCCTTCGCAAGGCGACTTATGAGGAATCCGAAGGTTGGTATTCCGGTATCACGGCAGACATGTTCGGCTAATCGGATGGGCCGCGTTTGACGTAAGTCATTCGCGGCCCGTTTTTTGCGCTGTATCGTCAAGACAGCCTTAGGAGAGGGGGGAGAACGATGAAACTCAAGCTTGCCACCGCCGCTGCGATTACGGTCCTTGCGGCAAATCCAGCTCTTGCTGAAGAGGCGATGACCGTCACGTATGATGGCTCGTTCGACGATGCAGCTTTTGCGGTTGAATCCGCGATCGTGGGTCAGGGTCTGGTCATAGACTATGTCAGCCACGTGGGTGAGATGTTGAACAGAACGGGTGGTGACGTCGGAAGCGAGCGTATGCTTTTCAAAGAAGCGGATATCTTCGTGTTTTGCTCGGCCGTTGTAAGCCGCGAAGTCATGGAAGTTGACCCGATGAATATTGCGCATTGTCCTTATGGGATTTTCGTTGCTGAAAATGATGATGGAGTGACGATTGGGCGCCGCGATTACCCGGATGGCGCGATGGACAAAGTTGAAGCTCTTCTCGATTCAATCATCGCCGAAGCTGCAGAGGGCTGATCTGAAATGGATTTTGAAGGGTTCTTTGCCGGCGCTTTGGCCAACCTGAAAGACGAAGGCAACTATCGCCATTTCGCAGAGTTGGAGCGGCATCGTGGGACGTTTCCGAGCGCAACTTGCCACAATGGACCCGGTGAGGTCACGATCTGGTGCTCGAACGATTATCTCGGCATGGGCCAGCACTCCAAGGTGCTGGCAGCGATGCACGAGGCGCTTGATCGAACCGGTGCCGGGGCAGGTGGGACGCGCAATATTTCCGGCACGACGCACGACCACGTGCGGCTGGAGGCTGAGTTGGCTGACCTGCATGGCAAGGAAGCGGCTTTGTTGTTCACCTCGGGCTATGTCTCGAACTGGGCGGCTTTGGGGACACTGTGCGCGCGTATTCCGGACCTTGTTGTTCTATCCGATGCGTTGAACCATGCCTCACTTATTGAGGGCATTCGTCATTCGCGCGCCAAGAAAGTGATCTGGAAGCATAACGATGTCGATGATCTGGAAGCAAAGCTTCGCGCACTTCCGGCGGATGTTCCCAAGCTGATTGTGTTTGAGAGCGTCTATTCGATGGATGGTGATATCGCTCCGATTGCCGAGATTTGCGATCTTGCGGATCGCTATGGAGCCATGACTTATCTGGATGAAGTTCACGGCGTCGGGCTTTACGGACCTCGTGGTGGCGGGATCGCCGAACGCGACGGGCTGATGGACCGTTTGACGGTCATTGAAGGCACTTTGGGCAAGGCTTTCGGTGTCGTTGGCGGGTATATCGCGGCGTCTGCGGCGCTATGTGATTTCGTGCGTTCGTTTGCCAGTGGGTTCATCTTTACTACCGCGCTGCCGCCGGCGGTTGCGGCGGGTGCGGCGGCTTCGATACGGCATCTGAAAGACAGTTCTGCCGAGAGAGCCGAGCATCAAAAAAAGGTCGCAAAGGTGCGACAGCGGCTTGATGACATTGGCTTGCCGCATATCGACAATCCCAGCCATATCATTCCGGTCATGGTTGGCGATCCGGTGAAGTGTCGCTACATCTCGGACCGTTTGCTGGAAGACCATGGGATTTACATCCAGCCGATCAACTATCCGACCGTGCCGGTGGGAACGGAGCGTCTGAGGATTACTCCGTCTCCGGTTCATTCAGAGGCGGATATCGAGAATTTGATCACCGCGCTGGAATCCCTTTGGACCGAGTGCAAGCTTGCAAGGCAACCTCTTGCTGCGCAGTGATTGATCCATAGCAAAGCGGTTCGCTGCGCCCCTGAATAGTGTCCCCAGCATGATAGAATCGCTCATTGATACCTTCGGAGACAACGCCACGCTTGGGCTTGCAGGCTTGCTGGTGGGCATCCTCTTTGGGATAGCCGCGCAACGATCGCATTTCTGTCTTCGCGCCGCGACGGTGGAAGTTGCGGAAGGCACCTTTGGCGCACGACTTGCCGTCTGGCTGGTTGCTTTCGCCGCGGCTCTCGCAGGAGTTCAAGGGGCCGCTGCATTAGACCTTTTGCAGGTGGAGGAAACGCGCGCTTTGTCCGCAACCGGGAGCGTTTCTGGCGCGGTGATCGGCGGCGCGCTGTTTGGGATTGGCATGATCCTTGCGCGTGGCTGTGCGTCTCGTCTTCTGGTGTTGGCGGCGTCGGGAAATCTACGCGCCTTGGTGACAGGGCTTGTGGTGACACTGGTGGCGCAGGCGTCCTATCGTGGTGCGCTTAGTCCTCTTCGCGAGGACCTTGCATCCCTTTGGACAATTCCCGGCGGCGCAAGTCGCAATATCGGCGCATGGATCGGAGCCGGGCATGGCGTGGTTGCGTTTGTAGCCTTTGCGCTGCTTCTGGCGTCCTTTGTTTTTGCCAGATCGCGCGGTGTTGGCATGGCCAAAGCCGTGGCCGCGGCTTTTGTAGGATTGGCGGTGACGCTTGGGTGGCTGGCCACTTATACAATCGCGCAGAACTCTTTCGAGATCGTGCCGGTGGCGTCGATCACCTTTACCGGTCCTGCGACCGACACTTTGATGGCCTTGGTGACCGCGACCTCTGTGCCGCTTTCCTTCGGGATCGGGTTGGTGCCCGGTGTTGCCATAGGCGCGGCAGGATCCGCGTTTCAGTCGCGTGAATGGAGAATTGAACGTTTCGGGCAAGACACGCCGATGGAGCGCTATCTGGTGGGCGCGGTTTTCATGGGGTTCGGCGCAATGCTGGCGGGTGGCTGCGCTGTCGGGGCTGGGTTGTCCGGAGGATCAGTGCTGTCGGCAACGGCGTGGCTGGCGGTCTTTTCGATGTGGGTGTCTGCCATGTTTACCCATCGGCTGTTTCTCGTTTTGACGCCGCAAGTCGCAAGCTGAGCTATTCCCACTCCATCTGCTCGTAAACACGTCCCGCATTCTTCGTCGCCAGTTCTTCGAAGGTGTCCAGATGCGCATATGGCGACTGGTCAACGTAATAGGCGTCTGAAAGGTCACCACCGGCGTCGATGTGTTCGCCAATTTTTCCGCGCACATAAACGAGATAATCGTGCGTATAGCGCCGGACCTGATCCATATTCGTTGGGTGGCCGTGGCCGGGGATGACATAGGTTGCGCCAAGGGGTTCGAATTCGGTTTCCCAGGTTTCAAGCCAGTCTGCGGTGATCGTGTCGGCGAAGATCGGCAAGAGACGTTCATGAAAAGCCATATCGCCGGCGATCACGAGGCTTTGTTCGGGAAGCCACACCGAGATATCGCCGGGGCTGTGGGCGGGTCCGAGGTGCAGAACTTCGATTAAAAAGTCACCCATCTCGATTGTGCGCGCATCCTCGAAAGTCTCGGTCGGGCCGACCAGAGTTGTGCCGTCGGCCTTCTCTTGTAAAACCCGCTGATGCTGCTGAAGCGATTGCGGACCGTCATCTTCGAAAGCCTCGGCCGCATCCACATGTGCAAGGATCGGAACGCCTTGTTCGGCCCAGTATGAGTTTCCGAGCATCGCGTGGCCCTGGCCGTTTTCGTTGATGACGAGTTTGACGGGCTGATCGGTGATAATCTTGATTTCGTCATGCAGCGCTTTGGCAAGCAGATAGGCCGCGCCGCCGTTGATGACGATCACCCCATCGCCTGTGACGATGAAACTGAGGTTGTTGTTATGACCGGTGTTTTCATAAGTCGGAGGGGCCGTCGCTCCGATGGCGGACCAGACGTGCGGAATGACCTCGACGGGCTTCTGGTAAAGGGGCGAGGCGGGGTATTGGTCGGCGATGTCCTCGCTTGCCTGTGCTGCGGTGGCTGCGATCAGCAGACCAGCGAAAGCGGATGTGAGTTTCATGCCCGGTCTCCAATAAAGCGATAACCGACGTCAGACTTCTCGACCCGGCCCATGCCGCCGTTGGGCAGGTGGAAACCCACAAGCTTGAGTTTCTCGGCAGTCAATCGGTCCAAAAGCCGCTTGCGCGATATGATGGCGGTTTCAGCATCCTGATCGGACCCGGACGGCCATTCGGGGCGTTCGAAGGCGACGTGATGGTTGCCAATCGCATCCCCGACAACCAGTGCTGCGTCGTTGCCTTGCCTGACCTCAAAAGACATGTGGCCGGGCGTGTGACCAAAGCTTGCCACGGCTGAAATCCCCGGCAGAACTTCGTCGCCGTCGTCAAACAGAGCAACGGCGTCTTCAATGGCTTCCATCCGCCGCTTTGCGCCAACGGCGAAGGCTTGTCGTGCGGCGCCAATCTCGTCGACCGTGGCGGGGTTCCACCAATAGTCCCACTCATCGCGGCCCATGTAGTAGGTTGCTTCAGAATAGAACGGGTCGTCGAAATCATCGAGAACGCCCCAGATATGGTCAGGGTGAGCGTGGGTGAAAACCACGTGGGTGATCTCGTCCGGGGCCACGCCGAGAGCGTCCAGACTGTCTGATATCTTGCCCGCGGATGCCGCGAAATCTGGCCCGGAGCCTGCGTCGAACAGGACGGTGTTTTCTCCATCCTGGTAGAGCGCGAGGTTGCATTCTGGCGTCAGTTGATCCCCTTCGAGGCCATAGGCTGCGCGGACTTTCTGTAGTTCGTCTTGCGGCATTGGATCGAAAATGAAACCTGCGGGGAGGACCAGATTTCCGTCACTTACGGTGGTTAGCGTCGCAGCGCCGATATTTGTTTGCGCAATGGCACGAAGCGGCATTCCGGCCAAGCCAAGGCCAATAGATCCAGCTATGAAATCACGGCGATACACTTTGATCCTCCTCTACGCATTCTTTTATTTGAATATGTTTGAATACGGTAAGAGATGCAAGCAAATGTCTGTCACACTTTGGCCCAGAGTTCGGTGATATCGTTGTTTTGTTGATTGTTCCGATGCAACACTCATCTAGGTGACCGGGAAATGTGAGACATGAAACACCCGATAACAAACGATACAGCTCAACCAATCGGATTTCAGTCTTGTGTTGGAGTGGTCGGACAATGATCGAGCAGGTTTATCACTACACCCACCCCTCGCAGCTGCGTGCGACCCGGCATGGTCCTGATCTGTCGCTTGCGAGTGATCAAAACATCGCATTGGAAAAGGGGTTCTTGAAGGCGCGTGTGCTTTATCCTGATGTAACGGCCAAGTCCTTGCGGGCGATTTCGGAAATCGTGGGCGCGCGCTTTTATGTGCCGCCATCGATGTTGGCCAAGATCTTGCGGGAAGCGGACCCGGTGGCGACGGTGGGCGCAAGCGCGGTGCGGTTTGAAGGATTTTCAGCCTGCTGCAGCGCCTATATCCGACTTGACCTGGATGATGGTGCATTAGACGTCGAGAACCGCCAAAAAGGCACGACGAACGTGGATTTCGGACCCGAACTGCGCGGTGCTCTGTCTGCAGTTACAAGTGACACGCAGATGGGTTTAAGCATCGGGGCCGAGGCGGTTGAGATTGTGACCGATGGCGATGCGATTATCGAAAAGAAGGTGTCGTTGCCACTGCGTTGGGTGAAAGGATTTGCCGAGGTTCAGGTGGCGATTGCGGGCATGGAGCCGGGTTTCAGCCTGCCGAAAGTCAGTGCTCAGCGATTTTTGCGTGGACTGCCGCGCGGCAAGAACGATCAGCTTGTCTGGGTGGCCGGCGCGGGGCCTGTGGCGCGGCTTTCTGCACGCGAAACGAAGGGCGCTGTGCCGCTGCGTGGAAGTCACCGCTTGCGAGTGTTGGAGCCCCTGGCGGGGTTGGCCGACAGTCTGGACGTGCATGTCAATCGTGCAACGGGCGCGACGAGCTGGGCGCTCAATTTCGGCACGCAGCGCTTGTGGCTTGTGTTGAACGGCGAGCCATGGCGCGGATTTTCGGGCGATGGCGGACTTTTGAGCGGGATCGCCCGGTCTGACAAGTCGGGTGTGGCGGCGGTTAGGGCGCAGTTGAACTGGCAGGATCGGATTGATCCGGCCAATCTGGTTTTAACGACCGAACTTGCGCCGGACGTTGTCGAAATCGCGCTCGCTGAACTGGCCGCGGGCGGACGACTTGGGTTTGATCTGGAGCAGGCGGCTTATTTTCATCGAGAGTTGCCCTTTGACATCAGCCGTATCGAGGGGCTGAACCCACGGCTGAAATCGGCGCGCACGCTGCATGAAAAGGGCGCTGTGCAATGGATAGGCGAGGCGGCCGAAGTCGTCTCTAGTGACGTTATCCACAAGGTGACGCAAACCGACAGCGGTTGGCGGTGCACCTGTCCGTGGTTTGCCAAAAACGGAGGTCAGCGCGGGCCATGCAAACATATGTTGGCGGTGGAAATGGACTTGGATCAACGCGATGACTGAAGACGAATTTCTGGCTCTGATCACCTCCAGAAGCGCAAAGGACGTGTTTGAGCGACTGGCAAATCTGTCAGCGAAAGAGCGGCGGGCGTTTGCGAAACCAGCGATGACGCTTTTCAAAAAGCTGGACCGTTTTTGGATAAACGCGGAAAGCCTGCCGGACCCAAAAGTGAAAGACGGCGAGGCGGTGACGATTGCGGTCCTTGCGACCGCGTCGGGATCGGAGTTGCGCAAGCTGTCATTTTTCCCAAGGCCCGGAAAGGTGGGTCTGGTTGAGATTGTCCGCGCGCTTGAGCCGGACTGGACGCAGGATGTCGTGGATCATTTCGTTGAGGATCGGGTATTCTATGTCGATCAGTTTCGCCCGCTTTGGGAGGCTGGTTTGTGCAAACGACCAGAAAGTGATGCAATCATTCTGGCATATTATTCGCGTTGGGTTGGAGGATTGGCAAAGTCGGATGAATCCCGTCTTCTGGGCGGCGATGTCTGGCGCTTTTTCGAGGTTGAAGGCGGCGGTGAGGACAGTCTTGCCAATCACGACAAGTATCTGAAACGCGGGCAAGCTGGCTGGGCGGAGCGGTTGAAGCAATATGCGGATGCCGGAAAGCTGGATCGCCAACGATTGCTTGACGCATCCCTAGACGCATTGCAGCGGGATTTCGGGCAATATCGGGCGGGCTGGTATTCGCGGTTTCATGTTCTTATGGCGCCGGATGCGGGTGAGATGGCCGTGCGCGCGGATCGGTATTTGCGGCTTTTGGCGTCGTCCGTTCCGCCGACGGTATCTTTCTCCATGAAACATGTTCAGGTCTTGGATAAGGCCGGTGCGGTGGATGCAGCGCAAATGTTGACCGCATTGGAACCGGCCTTGCAGGCGCGGGCCAAAGGCACGGTGTCGGCTGCGTTGAAGTTGGTGCTGAATGCCGTGAAGCGACAACCGAATTTGCGTGAGCGTGCAGCGCGCATGGCGGTTTTGGCGTTGATCTCGGAAGATTCCGGAGTGCAGGGCAAGGCGCTGGATGCGATTGAATCGCTCGGAGCGGACGGGGTTCGCCGTGAACTGGCGGAGTATGTCGATCTTGTCGCTCCGTCTGTGCGTGCACGCATTGCGGCATTGGCGGATGTCGGGGCTGTCGCTCTTCCGGACATGGTGCTTGAGCATGAGGCCACTACGTCGCGGCCGGTTGTGCCGGTCGGGTCAGAGCAAGAGGCTTTGGCGCTGTTCCTGACCGTACTGGAGGCGCCGCGCGATCCTTTTGAAGTTGAGCGCGCGATTGACGGTGTTTCGCGGTTCGGCGCGGCGTTGCAGGCGGACGACAAGGCTTTGTCACCATTGTTGAAGCGCGCCAAGCAGGTGTCGGCATCCCCCGGGGATAGCCAGTTGCGGTTTGTTCTGGCTTTGACGGGGCGTGCTTTGGCTGAGCGTGTTGAGCTTGGAACGCTTTTGAAAAAGGAGAGCGGAGATCGATCGGATTTCCGTTTTGTCAGCGAGTTGAGCCTGCAGGAGGCGCATCTGGCGCGGAATGTTGCTGTTCTGGATCGGGTGTCAAAGGGGCTTTCCCTTCCGCTTTTGGCATTGCCGAGCGAGACGTCTGGGCTGGTTCGTGTCGCTGATCTGCTATCGCGGTTGGCGGCTTTTCGAGATGCCGGTGTCGAGCCTGATCTGCAGGACCTTGCCTTTGCTTTGATGCGCCTTGATCCGGAGGGGCGGGATGTTGGTGAACTGCCGCTTGAGACACAAGCGGATCGCGCGGTTGCCTATGTTTTGGGGCAGAATGTGAAAACGGGGCCGTCAGCTGATCTTTGGGGGGCTGCGTGGTGCGCGCGGTTGCCTCGCGAGGCTGACGCTAGGGTTGCCGAACTGTTCGCCAAGCCGACGCCGGATTGCGGGGTTCCCGCTGCAATGGAGCTGGAAGTGAACCGGGAAGTTTCGCGAGACGGCGCGTATTCCTGGATTGACGTTGAAGTGCCAGCGATCCCGCACAACGAGATCAAATCCCGCGCCCTACCAGCGGTATTCGGGATTTCAAACGAGCGGTTCAACAACGCGACATGTTGCGGGTATACGTTCATTGATATCGCCTGGGCATCGCTTACGCGGCCTGCGGACCCGGAACCGTTTTTCCGCATCGGACTTATTCATCAAGACACCTGGCAGAAGCTGTCGGACAATCACACGCGCGCTTATCTCGAACCCTTCTTTCGTCCGGGGCCTCCGGTTGGGCCGCTTGGGGCGGGGGTTCTGGCGTACTACATGGCGTGTGAAGACAAATCGGTTTCATCTCTGGCCGTTGAAGCGACGGCTGTGCTTTGCAATGAAGGTCGACTGTCGGTGGATACATTCGTTGTCGCTTTAAAAAAGTTCCTGATGTCGCATTCATTACCGACAACTCGTTGGACCAAAGCATTGAAGGGGGTTGCCGATATGGGGGCGGGGGCTTTCGCACGCGATGTCATTGTGGGCGTGCTGGATTTTGCTCCGGAAGAGACACCGCGCGATATTGGCGGCCTGTTGGAGGTGTGCTTTGAATTGCATCTTGGGGAGGGAAGCAAACTTACAAACCCGGCGGCCATCGCCTGTCTGACGTCGATTCCCGGCGGTGGGAAGACGGCCCGGTTTTCAAAGAAGTTATTGGGGCTGACCCAGTGATACGAGCTAGCGCGGTTTGTGTCCCCAAGCCCCGGTGGAACGGATCGGGCTTTCGTAGGGCATGCGTTGCAAACCTTCGTCGGTTTGGGGTGCAGACTCTTGTTTTATCGTGGATTTCTGGCGGCGCAGAAACGGGAAGGCACGGCGTAGAAGGGTGCTTCCGATAAGGCGAAGCAGCACGACAAGACCAATGAATAAGGCGACGCCCCCGAGGAGCGACATCAGGTTAATATCAACGCACGCACCATTGGCGCCAAACAAGACGGCTTGAAGAATGCTGACGGTTTCCTTGCACAGGGCGGCGTTTGATAGCATCTGCATGGCTCCTTCCTTTGCGAACCGCTTTTAGAACCGGAATCGGGCAAATCCATGGCCAGTTAATGCGTTTCGGGCTGGTATCATTTGTGCCGGGCTTGGAGTGGATGACGGTGGCGGCGGGCGTGTTTTGCATTGATCAGCGATGCTGGAACGGGAGTCTGCGGGTGCAATTCGCGCGACAACGCGCTTGACCCCCGTTTGTCGGTGAATTAGTCAACACCTCACTGCGCGGGCGTTGTGTAGTGGTAAGACCTTAGCCTTCCAAGCTATCTACCTACCATTCCTGTCGTTTCTCATACATTCCAAATCATTCTTTTCATTGACATATATATGTCTCTTGCGTTCCTATAGATGCACGCTTTTTCCTCCTAGTACCTGCAAAATACCTACAGATGGCAAAACTCACAGAAACCTTCGTTCGCAACCTCGCCCACACCCCGGTGGGGACGACGAAGTACTGGGACAGCGAAGTGAAGGGGCTTGGCCTCTTCGTCGGCAAGCGGTCGAAGACTTGGTATTTCCAAAAAGACGTGGGCGGTCGCACCAAGCGTATCCTCGTAGGGCGCTGGCCGGCGATCTCCGCGCGGGTGGCGCGTCAAACGGCGATGGGTTTTGCGCTGGAATGGGGCAGGGGCGCTGGCAAGCGGATCGCCTTTGATGCCCCAACCTTGGGCGAGGCGATGGACGCTTACCT
>JABDQU010000073.1 GCA_013042105.1 Boseongicola sp. | reverse complement strand
GCCATGTCTTTCTCCTTGGCAGCGGGTGAGGACGTGAACCTATGAACCCTTGTGGCTAAGGTCAAGATGTAGTGGCACGAGCGAGGGCTGGCCTCACGATGCCGTGTGGCAGCGGCATGAGGGATGGGGTCGCTGTCCAGAGGATTGCCAGGTCGATGCGGTGGGTGGGATAGATTTGTTCGAGCGCTTCGAGATAGGCGGCCATCTGGCGCAGCACGCCTTCGGGTGTCTGGTCGGGGGTGTCGGGTACAATTCGGTTCGTTTTGAAATCTACTGCGAGAACGCGATCGTGTTGGACGATGAGGCGGTCGATGGTGCCGGATAGTATCCCGTCAAGTGTTGGGAGGTGGGCGGTGAGATCGACTTCAGCAAGCGTCGTCGGCGCGAAGATATCTGGAAATGCACAGATCGTCTGACGGGCCTCTTCGAAGACGTCTTGAAGGTTGGTTGTATTGGGCAGCAACCGTTGTGCGGCGCTTTCCCAGTCCTTTTGAGGAACGGATGGCAGCGTTTCGAGCAGAAGGTGTATGTCCGTTCCGCGTTGCATTGCGGCCTGCGTCGCGTTTTCGGCGGGGTCACCCCCGATGATCTTAGCGCCCCCGAGATCACTGGGGTTCAGGGGTTGGGATGTTGCTTTGGGTGGTGTGACCGTTTCCCCGAAAAGCGCTGGAAGATGAGATGAAACAGGCTCTAACTCGGGGTTTTTCGGCCCTGTGTGAGGAGGCCATGATCCATATTCGAGGCGGAGGATCTGTGTCCCGTCATCGTCTTTGATGCGCGTGGCGCCGGCTGCGGTGAGACCGTCCGAGACCGTCTGGTGCCAGCGGTTGTCTGCTTTTTGCGTGCTCTTTTCAACGCCGCCGACAATCAGCCAGTTTTTCGCGCGGGTCATGGCGACATAGAGAAGGCGTTGGCGTTCTTCGGCGTCGGCGGCTTTCTGAGTGTCTTTGGCGGCGGCGACGCTTTCAGGTGCGAGATCCTGGGACACATTCCAGATTGGCATGTCGGAACTGTCGGTGAGCAAGGTATCGCGGCTGGCGCGGTCATCGCGCATTGTGTCGGGCAGGAAGACGATGGGGGCCTCCAGACCCTTGGCGCCATGGACCGTCATGACGCGGATCAGGTCGCCAGATGTGTCGGATTGTCGTTTTATATCAACGTCGCTTGCATTGGCACGCGTCAGAAAGCCGGTCAGGCTGGGAACGTCTTTTTGTTCGTAGAGGATGGCCTGATTGAGAAGCTCGTTTATGCCGTCTTCGGCTTCAGGGCCGAGGCGGGTCATCAGGGATTTTCGCCCTCCGTGGCGGGTCAGGATGAGTTCAAGAAGCTCGTAGGGCCGCTGAAAATCGGCGTCTTTGCGAAGTTGGTCGAGGCGTGCGTGAGTCTTGGGGTAGGTGGCTTTGTGTTCACGCAAGGCTTGCCACAAGAAGCCCTTTCGCGGCTGGGCCAGCGTGAAAAGCTCTTGTTCGCTCCAGCCGAAAAGCGGCGAGCGAAGGGCGGTTGCCAGGGCAAGGTCGTCTTCGGGAAGGGCGAGGAAAGACAGGAGCGCCAGGAGATCCCGGACGGCAAGTTCGGCGCTGATCTTGAGGCGGTCCGCGCCCGCGATGGGCAGGTTGGCGGCCTTGCAGGCGGCGATAATGTTGTCAAAAAGCGCGCCGCGACCCTGCACCAGTATAAGTATGTCGCCAGCGTTTGCCGGGCGAATCTTGCCCGTTTCGTCCTGTATAGAGACTGTTTTTGTGATGGTGGCGATCTTGTCCGCGATGCGTTCTGCCAGTTTTACGGTGGGCGAGTCTGCAGAGAGGCGGTCGACGGGATTGTGCCAGTCTTTGTCTTCGGGCGTGTCGGGTTGCGGTTCGAGATCCCAAAGATCGACGCGCCCCGGCAGGTTCTGATTGAAGGCCTTGTGTTCAATCTGACCACCGAGACCGTCGGCGTTTTCCTCAAAGGTTTTGTCGACGGCACGGAGGATGGCGGGGGAGGAGCGGAAGGAATAGACAAGCTCTTCGCGGGCGAGTTTGCCTGCGTCTTTGAGCTTGTCAGCGAATTCTGCGGCGGTCGTGTCAAACCGGCGGGCATCGGCGCCCTGAAAGCTGTAGATTGACTGTTTTTTGTCGCCCACCGCGAAAATCGTGCGGGATTTATCGGGGCGCGCGCCTTCGCCTGCTGTGATTTCGGCGGAGAGGGCTTTGATCACCTGCCATTGGGCGGGGCTTGTGTCTTGTGCTTCGTCGACAAGGATATGGTCGATGCCGCCGTCGAGACGGTAGAGGACCCAAGCCAGGCCTTCGTCGGACAGGAGGTCGCGGGCTTTGGTGATGAGGTCATCAAAGTCGAGCATGCCGCGGGCGGTTTTTTCGGCGGTGTAGGCGGCAATGAGATCGGCGGCGAAGGCGTGGAGAGCGTGGGTCTTTTCGGCGGCTTCAAACGCGATGCGGGCGGGGCGGTTTTGTTCCAGCGTTTCCATGATGGACTGGAATCTAGGAGCGTAGGGCGCGAAAGGGCCTTCGCGGAAGGCCTTTGTTGGCAGTGAATTGGATTTGGCGGTGAAGGGCGCTTTTGTTTTGGGGCCGAAGAGCAGTTTGCTTTCGAGTTGGGCGATGAGTCGGTAGCTGGGCGTGTCGGGGAGTTCGGCTAACCATTGGCCGAGGTTTGTATCGGTTGGCTTGTCGGCCTGTTCGAGCGTGGCAGGAAGGGATTTCAGAAATGCCAGATCGCTTGGTGTCAGAGTGTCGTTCAGGATGCTGTCGCGGGTTGCTCTGGGGTCAGCGTCGAGGTGGGCGAAGATGTCAGCCCGTGAGGGAGGGGGCGCGTTGGCAGGGAGGAAGTTTTCGGATGATCCGGCTATCGAGACGGCGAGATCGATCAGGGATTCCCCGCTGAAATGCCTTGTTAGAGCCTTTAATGACGGAGTTTCTGCGTCTGCGAGGCCATCGAGGACGTCAGAGAAAATCTCGGTGCGGCCGATGTCGTCGAGTTCACGGAATTGGGGAGAGACCCCGGCTTCTACCGGGAATTGGCGCAAGAGGGCTGCGCAAAAGGAGTGGATGGTCTGGATCTTGAGGCCGCCGGGGGTTTCGATGGCGCGGGCGAAAAGCGTGCGGGCCTGATTGAGGCTGGGGGGCGTGTCTTCGCCAAGTTCGGCCAGCCCTGCGCGAAGGGCGGCATCGTCGAGCATTGACCATTCGCCAAGACGCTTGAAAAGGCGGTTTTGCATCTCGGTGGCGGCGGCTTTGGTGTAGGTCAGGCAAAGGATGCTCTGGGGATTGGTGCCGTGCAGCAGAAGGCGGGCAACGCGGTCAGTGAGAACGCGGGTTTTGCCGGATCCGGCGTTGGCCGAGAGCCACGTTGACGTTTCCGGGTCGGCGGCTTTGTTTTGTGCAATGGAGGCGGGGGTGAGTTTGGTCATTTCAGTGTCACCTTCACCGGGTCTTGCGTTTCGTCCCATTCACCGAAGCGGGCGAGGTGGTCGAAGTCACCGCTGAACCGGACGCGTTCCATGGCGCGGCGGGACATGTAGCCTTGGGTTTCCTGACGGAAGTGTTCAAGAAGTCGACGCAGTTCGGTTTCGACCGTGGTTGTTCGATAGTCGATCTGTTCTGATTTCGAGGCCTGATAGAAGTCGAGATCGACGCCGGTTTGTTTTAAGGCGCGGTTCAGGCCGATGTGATCCACACGCGCCACTTTGGTCGCCGGTATATCTTTGAAGGCGCCGTGTTCAGCCATGACGGCTTCGACGAGGAGTTGGCGTTTGTAGTAGCGCATTTCGCGCTCGGAGGGCGGTGATCCGGTTTTGTAGTCGTAGATGATGAGTTGCCCGTCCGGGCGTTGGTCGATGCGGTCGGCTTTGCCGCGCAGGTGAAAGACCGAGCCAGGGAGGGTGATGCTGCCAATGATTTCCTGGCCGAGGGGGGTGGCTTGCGACTGACGTCGGATTTCATCGGCGATGAAGGCTTCTGCGATGGCCGAGAGGTGTCCGAACCATTGTGCGCGCACCGATGGCCAGGGCACGTTCTTGGAGAGTTCGGCTTGTGCGATTTCAAGAAAACGATTGGTGTCGGCGCTGGGGTCCGACAAGGGAGAGGCGAGGAAGGTCTCGGCAATCTTGTGAAAGACGGTTCCGCGCATGGCCGCGTTTGGTTCGGGGCGAAGTGGCTGCAAGGCCTTTAATCTCAGGGTGTAGCGGGCATAGATCGCATATGGGTCGCGGATCAGCTTTTCGATGTCTGTGACGGTATAGGATCGGGTGCGTGTGTTGATGGGCGGCGCAGGCGCCGGTCTGACGGCGGGTTCGGGTATAGAGTCTGGCGCGTCCAATTGAGTTGCGATCCGCAGGTAGTGGTTTCCGCGTGCGCGCATCTGCGAAATGGGTGCTTCGGGATCCTCACCTGCAAGGCCTGTCAGAAGATTTGTCAGCCGGTTGATCCAGCGCGCGGGAACAGTTTCTGCGTCGTCGTCTCGTCGGGCGCGCGACAGGATCACCCGCGGGGCGGCAATGGCTTGTTGGTAGTCGTGGGCGGACAGGCCAATTTCCCGCTCGGGCGTCAAAAGGCCGAGGGTGCGGCGCATTTTTCGGGACAGCCACGGGTCGGGATCTGGTCGGGCGGGCCAAACGCCTTCGTTGAGGCCACCGAGGATCGCGAGATCAACGCCCATTACGCGTGCTTCGAGTGTGCCCCAGATCAGAACATTGGGGTGGGAGGTTTCCGTCGCACGAGTGTTCCCGGCGGCGAGGGTCGTTTCGAAGAGAGCGCGGTAGTCATGGAGGCTGAGGGGTGTTTCACTGATTTTCGGATCTCTGAGAGTCTCGATGCACTGAAGGGCGTCGCGGCCCGCCTCTTTTTCCCAAAGCTCTCCGGTGCCTGTGCCGTCGGGGCCCTGAGCGATGCTCTGTGCGATCGCGATATGGGTGTTGATTGCGTCGCCCAGTGTTTCGGGAGCTGGCGTGGATAATTCGGCGAGCGTGGTCTTGAGCCAAGCGGCCCAGTCCGCAAATTCGGGTTTGCGGTCGGGGTGGACGAAGGCGTCCAGTGTCTCATCCGAGATCGTCACGGCGGCTTCATGGCGCAGGAAAAGCTCGAATTCTCGAGTTGCGCGAAGGTGGTCGCCGCGGTCCGTGCCATCCGTGCGGGTGATGGGGTGCTTGAGAAGGGCGATCACATTCTCAGACGTCGATTCCGCCTGTAACAGAGACAAAACATGCCGAAGGAAGCGTCCGGGGGGCGTGAGTGACAGCGGGCGTCCAGCGCTGTCATCCGGCACGATGTTCCATCGGGAAAGCGCAGCGGCGACCCGGCGGCCGAGGGTTCTGTCGGGCGTTATGAGAGCAGCCGTTTCTCCATTCGCAACGGCTTCGCGCAAGGCGGATGCGATAGCGAGGGCTTCATCGCGGGGCTGTGGCGCTTCGATTAGTGCCAGGCCTTTGGTGGCGGCGGCTAGATCCGTGAACTCTGGACCTTCGGTGCGCCATTGGTTGGTAACCGGGGCAGGGCGCAGAGAGAGGGAGACCAGCTTGTTTCTGAGGGGGTCGGGGGCGTTGTCGGCCCAGCTTGGGATGTCGTTTTTTGGATTGATGTCGAGCGCCTTGGCGAGTTTGGCGAAGCGATACTGGGGGTGGTCTTCCAAGGTAAAGCCTGTGGACGTGGTGTCGCTTTCAGTGAGCGTTGACCAGACATCATCGGGCGTATCGGGGTCAAAGCCGGGAAGCACGACCGCGCCCTGGGGCAATCGGGCAACGGCGGTCATCAGGTCGAAGGTTGTGCCGCGTGAGCCTGTCGAGCCAACAACAAGGACCGGCGTTTGTGGGGGGTGGTTTGCCCATAGACTGAGTAGCGCCTCGGTTGCGGCGCGAAGGCGGGCGTCTGGATCGGCCTGGGATGTGCCGCTTTGGTCGATGTAGGTTTTGACGATGGACAGAAATTCGAGGCTGCGACGCCAATAGTTGGATTCGTCCTGCACTTCGAGGGACAGAAGCTTGTCGGGATCGACGGATTCTCCGTGGAGTTCGTCCAGAAGGCTGGCGAGGCTGTCCGAGAGGTCGAAAAGAGCGCTTCTTGGCGCGGGTGCGTCAGGGGATTCGAGCAGCGGTTTAATGAGGCGGGCGAGTTCCAGCTTGCGGTGGAGTTTTGACGTTGCGGGCGGGAGTGGTGCGCTGGGGGTCAGGCGATCAATGGCGGTTACGAGCGTGATGCGCGGCAAGAGGCGGGGTGATCCGTCGGAGAAAAGCTCGATCAGGCGGCGGCGCATGCGTTCGGTGTTCACGATGATGTGGAGGCGGGCCAGCGCTTCGGGTGGCTGATTGCGGTAGGCGTTGAGGCAACGATTGACGATCTCGGTCGGGAAATCCGCCCCGGGAGGGACGCCGAACACGCGTGGTTTGTCGGTCGGATCAAACATACTTGGTCATATTTGCCTGTGTTAGTGCCTGTTTGGTGCCGATGTCGGCCCAATGGCCTGGATAGATCGTGCCATGAAGATCGTTCGTGGAGGCGAGGTGATCCCAGTAGGCGTTTAGCGAGAAAACGCGATCCTTTATCGCGTCGAGGCGTTCGGTTCGGATCAGTTGAGCGCCAGTGTAGATCATGTCTCCACCGCGGGCGAGGTGTGTGCCGGTCAATGAGAAATCGCCCGGTGTGGATCGGTTCTTTGCACGTTCGGGCCGCACGACAAGCAAGAGAGCCTGCATGTCTTCCTGCCACTGGTCCAGAAGGTAGGCGAGGGGGTTCGCTCCGGTCCAGTCGCAGTCGGGGTTGAGCGTGAGTGTCGGGCTGGTCAGGTGCGTTCGGGCTGCCTTCAGGCCGCCGCCGGTGTCGAGGATGTCCGGTGTTTCATGCAGGACCTGGACGCCGTGGTGCTGAAGATGTGGCGCTATTCGGTCGTGGAGGTAGTGCGTGTTTGCAAAAACAGTCTCTAAATTGGCGCTTTTGGCCAGTTCGAGAGCGTGGTCGATCATCGGTTTGCCGCGCAGGTTGAGCATGGGTTTGGGTGTGTCGTGAGTGAGATCGTCCATGCGGGTGCCAAAGCCAGCGGCAAAGATCATGAGAGAGATCTTGGTTGCGCTCATGATGCGATGCTTTCGATGAGCTTTGCCGTTGGTTCGGGCAGCGCCGTCGCGAGGTTGCGCGCGAAAGGGGCGAGGGCGGGGTGTTTGCAGCAGTCGGAGAGGTAGCGATACACGCGGGGGAGAGCCGTCAGGTGTTGCGCTTTGCCGTCGCGGCGGGCGGCGCGGGCGAATATGCCAAGGATGCGGAGGTTGCGCTGGGCGCCGAAGGCGGCAACGGCGGATGAGAGGTCGGAAAGGTCGTCGCCGGTTTTCTGCGCGTAGGCTTCGATAACTTCGGTTTGAAGGGTGCTTGGGACGTCGATGCGGGCATCTGTGAGCAGAGACATCAAATCGTAGGCCGGGTGCACAAGAAAGGCGTCTTGATAGTCGAGAAGGCCTGGCTGCTTGAGGTGTGAGCGGGTTGGCAACCAGATGATGTTGTCGGCATGAAAATCGCGAAGGCTGACCGTGAGGGGGGCTTTGAGGAGATCGTGCAATACAGGCTCTAAACCGGCGCGAAACGCGTCTAACAGCGCCGGTTGAGCGCCGGGATACCAGTCATCTGCCAGCCTTGTGGCTTCGCAAAGGTCTTGCGCGGTGGGTTTGGGCAAAACGGGTGGGGGCGCGTTTCGGATCGCGATGAGCGTGTCGAGGATCGCTTCGTAATACGCGCGTTGGCTATGGGGGTTTTGAGCGATGAGGGTGGTGAGTTTGTTGTCGCCGAAATCCTCAAGAAGCGCGAACCCGGCTTGGACATCAGCGGCGTATACTTTCGGGGCGGACAGGTCTTGGGCGCGTAGCCAGTCCGTCATTTTCAGGAATGCGGGGAGTGATGTATCGCGGGCCGGGTCGCAGGCCATGAAAATTGCGGAGGCATTGGGTTTGCTGAGGCGCGTGTATTGCCGCACGGACAGGTCGCCGGCGACTGGGGAAGGCGTGGCGTCGGCCCAGTCTGAACTGGCGAGGAATGAGGCGCGCGCGTTATCCATCTTGTGCGGTCAAGGTGTGCAGTCGGGGATCGTCCCAATTTGCTGTCAGAGTGCGAGAATCCTCGTCGAGGGCGAGGGTTATTTTAAGGGCGTTTTTTGGAGCAAGGTCGCCGAGGCGGTCCGGCCATTCAATGAGAGTGACGGCGGTCTCGAAGGCCTCATCAAGGCCAAGCTCAATAATTTCGTCAGGCTCGCTTAAGCGGTAAAGGTCCGCGTGCCAGATTTCGCATTTCCCGTCATCGTAGGTTTGCACGAGGGTGTATGTCGGGGACGGCACATCTTCCCAAAGGTTTGATTCGGATAGCCTTTTCTGGATTAGTGCGCGTGCAAAATGGGTTTTGCCCGCTCCAAGTGTGCCGGTCAGCAGGATACAGTCGCCAGCACGCAAATGCGGCGCGAGACGCGCGGCGGCGGCGGCGGTATCATCGGGGCCGGGAAGCTTCAGGTGCAGGGGTTTGGGCGCTGGCATGCACCCACTTTGGCGGTGCATGCGCCGGGCCGCAAGGCGGATTAGCCTGCGTGGCGAAACTGCTCGTCCTGATGCGTTTCGTTCGTGCGTTCGAGGTGGAAGATGATCTGCGTGCCGCCTCCGGTGATTGGAAGAAAACGACAATCGACGACGCGGCCATCGGTGAGAATGATATGGGCGTTCCATTCGACGCGATCTTCGGCATCGAGAGCGAATTCGCGGAGATCTCCCCAGACTGGCGTGGGGAGGCATCGGTCATGCCAGACCCGGCTTTCGTCGACGATCGACGTCTCGGTGAGAAGGGAATCGGCGTCTTCGCACCAGAGATTGCGGTAGGCATCATTGGTTTGAAGAAGGATTCCTGTTGGCGAGAAGAGCGCGGTGGCGTCTTCCATATTGTCCAAGAGGGCCTGACTGAGCTCGATTTCCTGTCGGAATTGTCGGGTCAGTGACATTTCGGCAGAGATGTCTTCGAAGAGGAACGCAATCGCGCCGTCAGGATGGGGTCGCCCCGTGACGCGGTAGGTCAAGTTGCCCGCGAGTGACCATGTTTCACAGTAGTTGCCATCTTTGGCTGCCGACTCCAGATCGGAGATGGATTTACGCCACGCATGATAGTCGCGGGGTTCCGGAATGGCGCGGGTTTCGCGGAGTTTGTCGAGGACTTCGATGAGGCTGGGCCGGGAGGCGAGGAAGTCGACGGGGAGGCGGGTGAGTTCAGTCAGCGCAGGATTGAAGAGCGCCAGATTACGCGATTTGTCGAAAACGGCGAGGCCGGTGTTGAGCTGCGCAAAGGTCTTTGTCAGCGTCTGCATCAGTTCGTTAAGCTGCGTTTCTGCGCGAACGGTTGCGTTGGCATCATAGGCAGTAAAAAGCGTGTCCCGACCGATGGGAATGCTGGTGATGTCGAACCAGTTGTCGGGCGCGTTTGCATCGTTGGGCAGTGTGAGCCGCGTGCGGCCACCGGGTTTGAGGTCCGGGAAGAGGCGCGGCAGTGGCCATTGTGTCGCGCGTTTGTCGCCGAAAGTCTGACGCACGGCCTCGAGGTAGGCGCGGTTGACCCAAATCGGAGTTCCGTCACGGGTTTCGCGCCAAACAAGATAGGGGGCCAGATCAGCGGTTTCTCGTAGGGTTTCAAGCTCGGCATCCATCGCGGAGAGACGGTGAATGTCTTCGGCTTGAAGTCTGGCAGCGTCGCGGCTTTGGATCTTCAGACGCAGAGTGCCTGCCGCGTGTTCTGCGATGAATTGGAACATGCCGTCACGGGACAAGATATGGCGGTCTGTTTTGGGTCCGTTTGTGTCGAGAAGGGAGGCTGCGTCATCGAAGGCGCTGTGAAGGCCGCGCGATAGGGCATCTAGATCAAGGCCCTTTGCGCCGAAATGGGTCAGAAAACGTTGACCGGGGAAGTTGGCGTCGACCATTGCCCCGTCCCGGATCAGAAAGATCAGCGTATCTCCGTAGAGGTCGCTGGTGTTTGCGGCCGGCGGTTGTTTAAGGCCGCTACCGCGCCGTGCGATGATTGAGATTGCAGCAAAAGCTGAAAGAAAGGCGCTCGACCCATACAGGACCGGCGTAAGCAGACTGGCGCTTAACAAAAGCTATCCCCCGATAACACAGCCTTAACCATCATACGGGGAGGGTTAACGCGAAGTTAACGCTACGGGAGTCTGGGGCAATTAGGCTGTTTCGATCCGCACATTTTCGCCAAGCGCGGGGCGTTCGCCTTCGGAAGCTGCCCCGATGCGGTCAAGCGGCCATCGTGCCTGGACAATCGCGCCCGAGCGAATCCCCATCCGATCATCATCGCTGTCGGCATCCGCTCCGTTGGCGAAACTGAGTTCTGCGCCGGATCGTTCGAGAAGCGTTTTTGCGATGAACAATCCAAGCCCCATGCCTTCGTAACCGGGACGCTGGCTGGACGAGCTTTTGCGGCGTTTGCGCACAAAGGGATCGCCGATGCGACCGATAACTTGTGGCGAGAAGCCCGGTCCGTCATCCGAGATCGTCAGAACAACACTGGTATTGTCCCAGCCAACGTCGATCCAGACATTTGCGCTGGCGAAATCGACGGCGTTTTGCACCAGATTGCGCAGGCCATGGATGATTTCAGGACGACGGTCGATGGTCGGCTGGCGTGGTCCGTCCTCGCCGAGGGCCGCGATGTCGTAGTGGAGTTCCTTGCCTCGGTTTTCGTGCGGCTCGGCGGCTTCACGGACCACCGCACTCAGGGGCGCGCGGCGCATGTGGAGATCGTCTTTGCCAGCCTGACCCATGGAACGCAGGATGTCGCGGCATCGATCCGCCTGGTCGCGGATCAGGGTCGCGTCCTCTTTGAGGTGCGGGTCTTCAAGTTCGTCTATCAGTTCGGCGCTGGCGAGTTTGATCGTAGCAAGGGGCGTGCCGAGTTCGTGTGCGGCAGCCGCAACGACGCCTCCGAGGTCGGTCAGTTTCTGTTCACGGGCGAGGGCCATCTGGGTCGCGGTCAGGGCTTCGGACATTGCGTGGACTTCTGCCGTGACGCGGCTTGCGAAGATCCCGAGAAACATCACGCCAATGACAAGCGCGGTCCAGAACCCGATCACGAAATCCTGCGGCATCCGCATGATGAAGCCTTGTTCGGTCCGCAAGGGCAGGTGCCACATGGCGACGATGCTGATGGATGCGATTGTGGCGGCCCCGAGAAGGGCCGTAGTGCTGGGCTTGAGCGCGGTCGCCGAGATTGTCACTGGTGCCATGATCAGCAGGGCAAAGGGGTTGTTCAATCCACCGGTCAGGGACAACAGGAACGCCAGTTGTGCAATGTCGAACAGCAGCATCCAGGCGACTTCGCCTTCGTGTAATCGTTTGTTTTCAGGAAAGACAAAGACGGCGACCAGATTTGCGACGATGGACGCCCCAATTGCAAGGAAGCAGAGCCCGAGATTGAGGTTAAGGTCAAAAAGGCGCTGGGCGATCGTGATGGCCGCGAGTTGTCCGCCAATGGCAACCCACCGCAATACGATCAGGGTTCTGAGGCGAACCCAGTTAGAGCGATTGATTTTAGAGTCGAAACTCTGTTGTTCGACCATCACGTCCTCGTGTGTGCGGCAACCTATCTTCTTGTAGGCAGCTTTCGCATGTTGGATCAATGCGCCCGAAGTGTTCGTGGGAGTGAATCAGATGAATCGCGTGTATGTTGGTGCGACCTCGGCGGTGCTGGCCGTTTTGATCGGTGGTGCGGCGCTTTGGACGACGCTCAGCGAGGAAAACACCTGCGGAGGGAATGCTGTAGCTGGCGGCAACATTGCGATCGGCGGTCCGTTTGAGTTGCTGAATGGTGCCGGCGAGTTGGTGACCGATCAGGATGTGATTGATGGGCCGACTTTGGTTTACTTCGGATATACTTATTGCCCGGATGTTTGCCCGTTCGATGTGGCGCGCAACGTGATCGCCGTGGATATCCTGGAGGAACAGGGATTGGACGTGACGCCGGTGTTCATCTCGATCGATCCCGAGCGGGACACGCCCGATGTTGTGGCGCAATACGCACAAGATATGCATCCCAAGATGATCGGCCTGACGGGGAGTGCGGAACAGGTTAAGGCGGCGAGCCAAGCCTATAAAACCTATTATGCGCGCGGCACGGGCGAGGGTGAGTTCTATTTGATGGATCACTCGACCTTCACCTATCTGATGTTCCCGGAAACCGGTTTGGCCTCCTACTTTGGGCGTGATGTGACGCCCGAAGAGATGGCGGAACAGACTGCTTGCCATTTCGCTGCAAGCTGAGCGCGTTGACGCTTGATGATCACCGTCCTAGGTTCCTGATCATTGGGGCAGGAGGACGACATGGTCGATCAACCACTGAAACGACTTGGCGAGGATAAATCGCTTTTGATCGTTGACGACGATGAGCCGTTCTTGCGGCGTCTGGCGCGTGCGATGGAAAAGCGTGGGTTTGAGGTTGAGACGGCCGAGACCGTGGCTGCCGGGACCGCAATTGCGACGGCGCGACCACCTGCTTACGCCGTGGTCGATCTGCGGCTTGGGGATGGTAACGGGCTTGATGTGGTTGAGCGTATCCGCGAGCGGCGCGAGGACAGTCGTGTGGTTGTTTTGACCGGATATGGCGCGATTGCGACTGCAGTGGCCGCGGTGAAGATCGGGGCGACGGATTATCTGTCGAAGCCTGCTGATGCGAATGATGTGACGGCGGCCTTGCTGGCGTCGGACGATGAGTTGCCGCCGCCGCCGGAGAACCCGATGAGCGCAGACCGTGTGCGTTGGGAGCATATCCAGCGGGTGTATGAGCTTTGTGACCGAAACGTCAGCGAAACGGCACGACGGCTGAACATGCATCGCCGCACGCTTCAGCGTATCCTTGCGAAGCGGTCGCCGCGCTAGGTTACATTTCGGCAAGAAGCGCGTTGTGGCGCGCAACATAGGCTTCACGGACCTCGACGGGCGGACGCAGGACGATTTTCAGGCCTTGGGCGATTGTATCGTCGGGCGTTCCAAAGAGCTTGTTGGCTTCGGTCAATGTGAAGCCTGCCAGTTGGATGGCTTCGAGCCATGCTGAGATTTTGTCAGCTTTTTTAATCTTTTTCTTCACCCATGCCGGAATCGTGGCGGGCAGCCCGAAGCGGATGTGGACGGCGGCGGCAAGGCGGTCGTCAAGCTCGCCATAGCCCGGTCCGACGGCGGCCTTTACGGGCGATATCATGTCGCCAATCACGTATTCCGGGGCATCATGCAGCAAGGCCGCAAGGCGCCAGTTTGCAGGGGCATCCGGGTGAATTCGGCTGAAGATTTCTTCAACCAGAAGCGAGTGTTCGGCAACGGAATAGGGGAAATCGCCCTTTGTTTGGCCGTTCCAGCGGGCGACGAAGGCCAAACCGTGTGCGATGTCTTCGATTTCGATATCGACAGGCGTTGGGTCAAGCAGGTCGAGGCGGCGGCCTGAGAGCATGCGCTGCCATGCGCGCGGGGGTTTTTTGGTGGCTGGCATGGGTGCGATGTGTGGCAAGTTTGGCGCGGGCGTCAAGGCGTTCCGGCATGGAAAAACCTAATTTCAGGTCCGCTTTCCGGCACAATTCGTGCCTATCGCTAAAAGTTGAGAAGTTAAAATGCCCGATAAAAAGGGTGGCTTCAGTTATGATTTGGAAACAATCAACACCGTATCAGTGATCGAAAGACCGGGAGGAGACACAGGCAAAGGCGGCCAGACGCCGCAGAAAGGAGACATGATGCGACGCATCCTCATAAGCCTGACTCTTATGGCAGCAATTTTGCCAACAACGATCCAAGCCCAAGCGACCTGCGCCGAGCGGTCGATGGTGGTGGAAAAACTGGAGGGCCGTTATGGCGAAGTGTTCGCCGGGGGCGGATTGCAGAATTCCTCATCTGTTTTTGAAGTCTGGTTTTCCGAAGAAAAAGGAACTTGGACGATCCTGATGACAAGGCCGAATGGCATGTCCTGTATTATGGCGTCGGGGACGAATTGGCATGAGGCCGGTCCCGCTTTGAAGACACCGGCAGGCATAAAAAGCTGACGTTGGTTGCCGGGGGCATGCCCCGGTGCTATCTGGCCCGTTAAATCGAGTAAGGAGCGGGTCTGATGGCCAACGACTATGTAGTTAAAGATATTTCACTTGCGGATTTCGGTCGCAAGGAACTCAACATTGCCGAAACCGAAATGCCGGGCTTGATGGCGCTTCGCGAAGAATTTGGTGAGAGCAAGCCCCTCAAAGGCGCTCGGATCGTTGGCTCGTTGCACATGACGATTCAAACAGCGGTTTTGATTGAAACGCTGGTTGAGCTGGGTGCGGATGTGCGCTGGGCATCCTGCAACATCTTTTCCACTCAGGATCACGCCGCTGCGGCCATTGCGGCTGGCGGCACGCCTGTTTTCGCAATCAAAGGGCAGAGCCTGGTTGAGCATTGGGACTATCTCGACAAGTCCTTCATGTTTGAGGATGGCCCCAACCTGATCCTTGATGATGGTGGTGATGCGACGCTTTATATCCTGCTTGGCGCGCGTGTTGAAAATGGCGAAGAAGAGCTGATTTCGGTCCCGACGTCTGAAGAAGAAGAAGCGGTGTTTGCGCAGATCCGTAAACGGATGGCGGAAAGCCCGGGCTGGTTCACCAAGATGCGCGGTCAGATCAAAGGTGTTTCCGAGGAAACGACAACCGGTGTGCATCGCCTGTATGAGCTGGTGAAGCAGGGGCAGCTTCCGTTCCCGGCGATCAATGTCAACGACAGCGTGACGAAGTCGAAGTTCGACAACAAGTACGGCTGTAAAGAATCGCTGGTCGACGGTATCCGACGCGCGACAGATACGATGATGGCTGGGAAAGTGGCGGTGGTCATGGGCTATGGCGACGTTGGCAAAGGCTCGGCCGCGTCGCTTCGCGGTGCCGGCGCGCGGGTGAAAGTGACCGAGGTTGATCCGATCTGCGCGCTTCAGGCTGCGATGGACGGTTTTGAGGTCACGCTGCTGGAAGACGAGGTTCCAACGGCGGATATCTTCATCACGACGACGGGCAATAAGGACGTCATCCGCATCGAGCATATGCGCGAGATGAAGGACATGGCGATTGTCGGCAACATTGGGCATTTCGACAACGAAATTCAGGTTGCCAACCTGAAAAACCACAAGTGGACGAACATCAAAGAACAGGTCGACATGATCGAGATGCCTTCCGGCAACCGGATCATCCTGTTGTCCGAAGGGCGTTTGCTGAACCTTGGAAATGCCACCGGACACCCGTCTTTCGTAATGTCGGCAAGCTTTACCAACCAAGTGCTTGCGCAGATTGAGCTTTGGACCCGTGGTGATGAATACGACAACACGGTTCACATCCTGCCAAAGCACCTCGACGAGAAGGTTGCGCGACTTCATCTGGCGCGGATCGGCGCGAAGTTGACGGAATTGAAACCGGATCAGGCCGAATACATTGGCGTGACGCCGCAGGGGCCATTTAAGCCCGAACATTACCGTTACTGAATGGAGGGGCGCCGCAAGGGCGCCCTTTCTTTTATGCGCTTTGGGTTTCTGTCTGCAGCATTAACGGTTTGCGTTTTGGTCGGTGGCGCCGCTGTCGTTGCGATGACGCATCCCGATACGCCTCTGCCGTCCGAGTGGAATCCTGTGGAGCCTTTGAGAGTAGCCGATCCGCACTCGCCATTGACGCGTTGGAAAGCGACGGTGGCGGAAAGGACTTTTGAAGGCTGTCTGGCGGCGATGGAACCACGCGGTGTTACAGCATTGAAGCCTTTGTCCGATAGTTTTGAATGCGGAATTGCAGACCGCGTGCGGCTTGCGCAGCCTGGCGGTGCACAGTTGGCGCCGCTTGAGACAGACTGTTCGGTGGCGTTGCGGCTTGCGCCTTGGGAGCGGCATGACCTTCAGGATGTGGCCCGCGAGACACTTGGAGCGCGTGTCGTGGCGATTGAGCATTTTTCAAGTTATTCGTGCCGGCGCATGCGGACCTTGGGGGGCGAGGGGCGGCGGATGTCTTCTCATGCGACGGGGATGGCGGTTGATGTCTCTGGCTTCACGTTCAGCGATGGGCGCGTCTTGGATTTGGTGACTGGCTGGAAAGGAACGCCGAACGAGCAGGCTTTTCTGCGTGC
>JABDQU010000072.1 GCA_013042105.1 Boseongicola sp. | reverse complement strand
CCCGTGAGACGCTGGATGGCCGCAACGCGTACACAAGCGATGGCGTTGAGCGCGCCCTAGGCCGCAAACCGCGAGATTTCGCTGAGTTCGCACGGACCGCAATGGCCGCCGGCGCCTGGTCTGCCGCCGCCTGACCCTCAACCCTCAAAACACGCGGCAGGAGGGCACGGATTTCCTGCCGCATCACCCTCATCAGGAGTTCCCAATATGTCGACCGCCTTCTTCTTTCTAATGCAATTCGCAATTATCGCTTATGCCCTCGTGGGTGGCGTGTTTCTCGCCTTTTCCGACTTCATCATGCGGTCTCTCGCATTGACAGGTGGCCATGGCGGCGTCGAGGCCATGCAGGTCATCAACCGAGAGGTGTTTCGCTGGGTGTTCATGGCGCTGTTCCTCGGCATGGCAGCCGTTTCGTTAATCGTTGCGGGCTATGGTGCATTCGGCATCTCGGGTCTGGCGGGAACCCTGATCATGATGGCGGGGCTGATCTACCTCATCGGTTGTTTCGGCGTCACCGTCTTCTTCAACGTCCCAATGAACGAAGCCCTTGCGGGTATGGAGATGTCGTCGGGCACCACGCGTGATTACTGGCTCCAGACCTACGTCCCGCGGTGGACGTTCTGGAATTCGGTGCGGACCTTCGCCAGTGCCGTTTCCGCAGCGCTGCTTCTCTTCGGACTTCTCTGGATGATCCAGAGCCAGTCGCAGCCCGTATGATCTGCGGTCCTCGAAGGGCGGTGCGTAACCCTCATGTGCCGCTCTTCATCACCAATTAACAACTCACCGCGATAGCGCCGAGGCACGAAAGCCATGAACATCCTTGAAAAGGTGAACATCCTCATTCTGCTGGTCACGATTTCCTACATCATGGCGCTCAGCAACCTGCTCTCCGACATCGATGGCATCCAACCACAAATCAGATGGCTGATTACCTTCTTCACAAGCGTCGGGCTTTTCCGGCTCCTGATCCTGCTCGTCTACTGGCTGATCCATCGATCCGATGCTCTGCTTGCGCTCTATCACCGCAACAGGTTCGTGAGGGGTCTTTGGACCTACAGCTACGAAGCGAACGGCAAACGCCACTTTGGCATTTGGCGGGTTGCTCAGGACGTCGCGTCGCTGTCCATCACCGGATACGGGGTGGGCGAGGACGGAAAGATGGACTCGCACTTTCGCAGCATCAGCCAACCCTTCGAACATCAAGGCGTGGATGAGATCATGTTCGCCAGAACGGACATCGCGAGCGGAGATGAGCATTATTCCAAATCGACGCTCTACATCGATCCCCTCAGCCGCCGCTCATGGTTGTCCGGACCCACTGACATCAGGGCTCAGTCCGTTCTCTATGGATATGACGAAGATGGCATCCGGCATGCAGAGCTCGTTTTACGCCGCGCCGAAAACGGTCTCAGCGAGCGCGAGATAGTGGAGAGGCTGGCATCCGAAGCTCAAAAGGCCAAAGGTGAAAATCCGACCGGCCTTGAGAAGAGTTGAAGCCAGAGCGACGCGCCACTTGCGATACAGACCTCGGCTGCCTTGGCAAGCCCCGTTAATCCGCCATCAACGCCGCCGAAATCGGCGCCAGCGTTACACTCGCGGCCCGGTTCCCCAGCACCCACTCGGCCAAAGCCTCCAGCGTAAGCGCCCTCGTGCGCCCGACCAAAATCACCGCCTCGTCCTGACGCGCGCGAAACGCCGCCCGGTCCATCGCGCGGCGGATTTGCTCGTTTGTCTCGTCTGACCCGTCAATATCGCGGAAAATCAGACCCGTCGGCACACCGACCCGCTCTGCGCGCTGATGCGCGGTGTTCAACCCGCGCGGGAAAGTGATCAACCCATGCCCCGAGGCGGCCACAACATCAACAACCTGCGCCACTGCCGAGCGGTTCGACTGAAAACTGTCGCCTGAATTGTCCATCACAGCCACCGCTTCCGGCACCGTTTCGAAATTCACACGCAACGCCACTTCCACGTCCTGCGGCGTCGCCTCAAACGGCAAGGACGGGATCATCACGACCTCGCGCCCCATCGCGCGATAGTCCCGCGCAATGCCAGCAGCCCCCGGCGATCCCGCATTGACCCCAAACGACACCGTCTCGGGCAATCCGTCCACAACCTCGCGGCTCAGCGCGCCCTCGCCTTCATGCACCAGAACAATCGACATCAACGGCTTGTCATCCGGCGCATCGAAGTCGCTCGCCCACCGCGTCAACGCATCGCCCGTATCCAGCCGCAACGGCGCGCTGGACGGTGCCTCAACGACCTCCTCGGGGTCATCTCCCGGCAAAGGTCGCACGCTCGGCAATGCGGGCTCTTCAACCTCCGGCGAGGAACCGATCCGTGGCAAACGATCCGTCTCGACGTTCTGCGCCATATTGCCGATCTCATCGACCGGCTTGAAGAACTCGCTCTCGCCACCATCCACACGCACAATCGCGTTCGGAGCCTCGTCAACTTCAGGCGCTTCAACGGCCTCGGGGGCAGCAGGCGCTGTCGGCACAAGGGCCGAATCTGTTTCGATAATGCGCGGAGCACTCACTTCAGGGCTTTCAGAAACCTCGGGCGCAGGCGTCACCGGTGCAGGCTCATCGACGACCTCGGGGGCCACCATCGCCACATCGTCTTCGGCGGGCGCTTCGCCCTCAACCGGCGCATCCGTCACCGTCTCAGGGGCGGCACCCGGCACGTCAGGTGCCACCAAAACAGGCCCCGCATCCGGTGCGTCCCCATCCGATCCGGCAGGCCCGGTCACGGTAATATCGACCTCTTCGGCAACCTCAGGCGTTTCGGCCAGACCACCCGGTCCGTCCACGCTCGGCTGCGGCACTTCCAAAGATGAGGTATCAAACGACGGCGGTGTCTCCACCGCATCCTCTGGCGCGACAACGCCCGACACTTTCTCGGCGTCAGGTCGCGTTTCGGCGTCCGGCACCACAGGGTCCGTCTCAGGCCGCGCCTGATCGAACTCCGTCCCGGCTGGCACCTCGACGGGTACCGCCTCAGGGCGCGGCAGACTTAACTCCTGCCGCCCGAAAACCAGACTGGAAACGGTCAGCATCGCGAACCCCACGATGCCACCCCAAAATATGCCTGCGAGAAAGCCGCGTGCCAACGCCCTCTCCTTTGTTCTGCTCAAATGCTTCGGGTGCCTTGACGAATGCTGACACCTCTGAACAAGTATACCGGCGCTTTCAGCGCCTGACACCCCATATCTGCACGCATAGGCGCGAAGACACCCAAAATGTTACTTCTGATCGACAATTACGACAGTTTCACCTTCAACCTTGTCCATTTCCTGGGCGAGCTTGGAGCCGAATGCGCCGTTCACCGCAACGATGCGCTCAATGTTCAGGAAGCGATGGCCCTGAAACCCGAGGGCATCATCCTTTCCCCCGGCCCCTGCGATCCCGACAAAGCGGGCATCTGCCTCGCGCTCACCGAGGCCGCTGCGGAAACCAACACACCTCTCTTGGGCGTCTGTCTCGGCCACCAGACCATAGGGCAGGTTTTCGGCGGCAAGGTCGTGCGCGCAGGCGAGATCGTCCACGGAAAACTCGGTGCCATGCACCATGGCGGCAAATCACTCTTCAAAGGCCTGCCATCACCCCTAGAAGCCACACGTTACCACTCCCTCATCGTCGAGCGCGAAACCCTGCCTGACGAGTTGGAAGTCACGGCATGGCTCGAAGACGGTATGATCATGGGCCTGCAACACAAAACGAAACCGATCCACGGGCTGCAATTCCACCCGGAATCGATCCGCTCCGAGCACGGTCACGCCATGCTGAAAAACTTCCTCGACATTGTTCCGGTGCCCGCATGACCACTGACATCAAACCGCTGATCGCGACAGCCGTTGATCGCCCCCTGACACGCAACGAAGCCGAAGACGCCTTCCGCATCCTGTTCAACGGCGAAGCCACGCCCTCCCAGATCGGCGGCCTGCTGATGACACTCCGCACGCGCGGCGAAACCGTTGAGGAATACGCCGCAGCCGCCAGCGTCATGCGCGCCAAATGCAAAGCCGTGAAAGCCCCGGTAGGTGCCATGGACATTGTCGGCACAGGCGGCGACGGCAAAGGCACGCTCAACATTTCCACCGCCACAGCCTTCGTCGTCGCAGGCGCAGGCGTCACCGTCGCCAAACACGGCAACCGCAACCTTTCATCCAAATCCGGCGCAGCGGACGCGCTGACGCAGATGGGCATCAACGTCATGGTCGGCGCGGATGTGGTCGAACGCGCCATCAACGAGGTTGGCATCGGCTTCATGATGGCCCCGATGCACCACCCCGCCATCGCCCACGTCATGCCCACCCGCGCCGAACTTGGCACCCGCACGATCTTCAACATCCTCGGCCCCCTCACGAACCCCGCAGGCGCGAAACGCCAGCTGACCGGCGCGTTTTCCGAAGCAATGCTGCGCCCCATGGCCGAAACTCTGAAAGCCCTCGGTTCCGAGGCCGCATGGCTCGTCCACGGCTCGGACGGCACCGACGAGCTCACCATCACCGGCCCCACAGCCGTCGTCGCCCTGAAAGACGACCAGATCACCGAAATGTCCGTCCACCCCGAAGACGCCCACCTGCCCGTCCACCCGTTTGAAGCCATCGTCGGCGGCACACCCGAAGACAACGCGCGCGCGTTTCAGGCCCTTCTGGCAGGCGAAACCTCCGCCTACCGGGATGCCG